>CAXTFP010000139.1:0-7376 GCA_964243135.1 uncultured Lichenihabitans sp. | reverse complement strand
CGATCCCGCCTTCATCGCCACCCGCGAGCGCGTGCTCGACCGGGTGCACCACCGGGACGCCCTCGTGGGCGACGAGGTCTGACATGGGCACGATGGCCGGCGACGCGCCCCAGGACCTCGCGCTCGACCTCGCGGCGGCCGGCGACCTGCCGCCCGCCGCGGTCGACGTGCCGGTGGCCGGGCCCGAGCGTTCCCGCAAGGCGGAGGGGCCCCGCTCCCGGGCGCGCCGGGCTTCGCCGCGCGCGAGCGCCGGCATCCCGATCCTCAGCGTCGCCACGGTCCTGGGCCTGCTGGCGCTCTGGGTCGGCGTGACGTCGACCGCCTGGGTGAAGCCGCTCTTCCTGCCCGGTCCGCGGGCCATCCTCACGGCCTTTGGTCAGGCCTGGACGGGCGACTTCGACGGCAACCCGCTGACCACGCAGATTCTGGCGAGCCTCGCGCGCGTCATCGGCGCCTTCGCGCTGGCGTCGCTCGTCGGCATCCCGGCCGGCCTCGCCATGGGGGTGAGCCGCCACGCACGCGCGCTGCTCGACCCGATCATCGAGTTCTACCGCCCGCTGCCGCCGCTCGCCTACCTGCCGCTGATGGTGATCTGGTTCGGCATCGGCGAGACCGCCAAGGTGCTGCTGATCTTCCTCGCCTGCTTCGCCCCCGTGGCGCTGGCGACCCGCGCCGGCGTGCTCTCGGCCTCGTCCGACCAGATCAACGCGGCGCGTTCCATGGGGGCGAGCCGCTGGCAGGTGCTGCTCCACGTGGTGCTGCCGGCCGCCACCCCCGACATCCTGGTGGGCCTGCGCATCGGCATGGGCGTCGGCTGGACCACGCTGGTCGCGGCCGAGATGGTGGCGGCCAACGCGGGGCTGGGGCAGATGGTGCTCAACGCGTCGAATTTCCTGCGCACCGACGTCGTGGTGATGGGCATCCTCGTCATCGGGCTCTTCGCCGTGCTGTTCGAGTTCGGCATGCGCTGGCTGGAGCGGGCGCTGGTGCCCTGGAAGGGGAAGTCGTAGCCCGTCGGGCCGGGCTGCCGGTCAGCCCGTCAGCCGCCCGAGGCGCTTCAGCCCCTCCTCGATGCGCTCCGCCCGGATCGAGGAGAACCCCAGCCTGAAGCACCTGCGTCCCTGCCGAGGGTCGGCGAAGAACACGTCGCCGGGCTCGATCAGAACGCCGGCGCCACGCGCCGCCTCCGCCAGCCTCCGCGCGTCGAACCCGTCCGGGCCGGTGATCCAGGCGCTGGCCGCGCCCGCACCGCGCCGGGCCGCGAAGCCCGGCAGGTGACGCGGCAGCGCGGCGTCGACGGCCGCGGCGCGCTCCGACAGGGCGATCGCGAGGCGGCGCAGGTGGCCGCGGTAGTGGCCGAGGCCGATGAACAGTGCCATGGCGCGCTGGTTGTTCGACGGCGGGTGGCGCAGCATGATCCTGCGCAGGACCCGCAGCTCCGCGATGACCGGCGCGGGCGCCACCACGTAGCCGAGCCGCAGGCCGGGAGCCAGGGCCTTCGACAGGCTGCCCACGTAGATCACCCGCGCTCCCGCGTCCTGGCTCTTGAGGGGCGGAGCGCGCTCGCCCTCGGCGAACATGTCGGCGTCGTAGTCGTCCTCGACGATGACGGCATCCTGGGCGCGGGCCGCGGCGAAGATCGCGCGGCGCCGCTCCGGGGACAGGATCGCGGTCGTGGGGCACTGGTGGCCGGGGGTCAGGATCGCGAGACGGCAGTCCGCCAGGCCGTCGTGCCAGGATGCGCCCGAGCCGTCGACCGGCATCGGCCGGACGACGCCGCCCGCCAGCTCCACCATGTGACGGGCGTCGGGGTAGCCGGGATCCTCGACCGCGACGGGCGTGCCGGGACCGACCAGGAGGCGGGTCACGAGGTAGAGCGCCTGCTGGGCCCCGATGGTGATCATGGCCTCGCCCTCGGCGGCCCAGATGCCGCGGCGCGGCAGCACCTGGGCGCGCAGCTGCTCCAGGAGGTCGGGATCATCGTCGTCGATGAGGTCGCCCGCCCAATCGTTGATCGACGACACGGAGGAGGCCGCGGTGACGCTTTCCCGCCAGCTCTGCGTCGGAAACAGTGACGGATCGAACTGCCCGAACAGGAACGGATAGGGGTAGGACTGCCAGTCGCGGGGCTTCGCGATGTGGCGGAGCAGCGACGGGCGAAGCGCGCAGCGGCCCGTCCACCCTGCGCCGTCGGGGGCCCGCGGGTCGGCGGTGGGGACGGCGCGGCCGTCCAGGGACGCCACGAAGACCCCGCTGCGCTCGACGCTGACGAGGTAGCCCTCGTCGATCAGTTGGTCATAGGCGAAGACGACCGTGTTGCGGGCGACGGCCAGCACGTCGGCGAGCCTTCGGCTCGACGGCAGGCGCGTGCCTTCCGACAGGGTCCGGCCCTCGATGGCGGCCACCAGCACCTGCCGGATCTGCGCCTGGAGGGCCGCATCCGTCCGGTTGAGGTCGCCGAACAGGTGCAGCCAGGCGGGTCCGTCGGGGGCGACGACAGGCACCTCGGCATCTCTCCGCGGGAGGCCGGCACCGCGCCTGCCCTTCGCGGCCGTCCCTCGCAACCAACGCGCCAACTCGGGCGGTGCCGCCCCGTCCTGGCCCCCGAGAACGCCCCCCATTGGTCCTGTCCGGGGCGGCGCTCCCGGCGCATCCGGAGGGAAGCGCACACCCACCCCGGGATCCCATGTTCATCGGCCTCCTCGCCGCGAGCCCACCCTGGCCCGTCCTGCTGGCCGGCGCCGCCATGGTGTTCGCGGCCGGCACGCTGCGCGGCTACACAGGCTTCGGCTTCAGCATCGCGGCGGTCCCGCTGCTGGGGCTCGTCGCCACGCCCGCGACGGTCGTCCCGATCGTGCTCATGCTGCAGCTCGCCGTCAGCGCCAACGGGCTCCGACCCGCCGCGCGGCAGGGCGACTGGCGTTCGATCGGCCTCCTGGCCGGCGGGGCGCTCCTGGCCACGCCGGTGGGCCTCTGGGCCCTGACGGAGCTCCCCGACGCCGCGGTGCGGCTGGCGACCGCCGGCACGGTCACGGCCGCGGTGCTGGTGTTGGGCCTGGGCCTTCGCCCCGCGGCGGCGCCGTCGGGTCCCCGCGTGCTGCTATTCGGCCTGGCGTCGGGACTGTTCAACGGCGTCGCCGGCATGCCGGGGCCGCCCGCGATCGCCTACTACCTCGGCGCGCCGATCCCCGGCGCCACGGCCCGCGCCTCCATGATCGTGCTCTTCGCCCTGACGAGCGCCTTCGCGCTGGTGCCGCTCCTGGCGCTCGGGCGCCTCGATGCCGCGACCTGCCTGTTGGCCGTGGCGGCCTTGCCCATCGTGTGGTCGGGATCGAGCCTCGGCGTCTGGCTGCACGCGCGAAGTTCGGAGCGGACATATCGCCGTTCGGGGCTCGCCGTCCTGGCCGCGAGTGCGGCGCTGGCCATCGTCAAGGCCGTGTCGTCCCTCGTGTGAGCGGGCGGCAGACGCCGGAGCGCTGCACGGCCTGGGCCTCGGCCTCCCGATGAGCGCGCGACGGATCGGGACGTATCGCGCGCCGGGGCGGACGGATTAGGATGGGGCACCCACGGACCGACCGGAACAGGGAGCCACGCCGCCGTGCCCGAGCCCGCGCTTCGCCGGACCGTCGTCCGCACCCCCACGCTCGACATCGCCTGCGAGGAGCACGGCCCGGAGCGGGGGGAGCCGGTCGTGCTGCTGCACGGCTTCCCCTACGACCCGCGCTGCTTCGGCCGCATCGCCCCGGAGCTGGCCCGCGAGGGCTATCGCGTCATCGCGCCGTACCTGCGCGGCTACGGCCCCACCCGCTTCCTGTCCGCCTCCACCCCGCGGTCCGGCCAGCAGGCGGCGCTCGCCCAGGACCTCCTCGGGCTCCTCGACGCGCTGTCACTCCCCTCGGCGGCCCTGATGGGTTTCGACTGGGGCGGCCGCGCCGCCTGCATCGTGGCGGCGCTGTGGCCCGAGCGGGCGCGCTGCCTCGTGTCGGGCGACGGCTACAACATCCAGGACATCCCGCATGCGGGCGAGCCGTCCCCGCCCGAGAGCGAATGGCGGCTCTGGTACCAGTATTATTTCCACGCGGAGCGCGGGCGGCGCGGCCTCGCGGCGGACCGCCGGGCCTTCTGCCGCCTGCTGTGGCGCCTGTGGTCGCCGGGCTGGGCCGAGGGCGACGCGCTGTTCGACGCGAGCGCGCCCTCCTTCGACAACCCCGATTTCGTGGATGTGGTGATCCACTCCTACCGCCACCGCTTCGCCCTGGTGCCGGGCGACCCCGCCCTGGAGGACATCGAGACCCGACTAGCGGCCCAGCCCGCCATCCGCGTGCCGACGATCTCGCTCTGCGGCGCCGACGACGGCGTGGGCCCGGCCACGGCCGAGGACGCGGACGCGCCGAAGTTCACGGGCTTCTACGAGCGCCGCGTCCTGCCCGGCGTCGGGCACAACATCCCGGGCGAGGCGCCCGAGGCCGTCGTGGAGGCCCTGCTGGAGCTCCTGCGCGCCTGAGGTCGTCTCGAACGACAGCCGCTCGTCCCCGCGCAGGCGGGGACCCAGCGCCAGGAGGCGGCCGAAGGCCGACGATATGCTCCTCGCGTGCGGTTCGTCGTCCGGTGGCAGGATATCAGGACGGCCTTCGGCCGGACGTTTTCGCGCTGGGTCCCCGCCTGCGCGGGGACGAGCGGGTGGAGGGGCTTTATGCGGTCAGGCCCGGCCCGCCGGGTATGCCCGGCGAGGGCGGCGCACCCGGCGTGCCGGGCGGATCGGGGGTGCGGCCGGGGCCGGTCGGGATGCCGATGCCGGGATCGATCACGTCGGGGAGGGGCTGGGGCACGCCGACGGGTTCGCCGGTCGGAACCTCGACCGGATTCGGCGGTGCCCCGTCCGGCGCCGGATCCGACAGGATGGTGAAGCCGCCGGGAAGGGTCATGAGGGTCTCCATGCCGTTCAGGACGCCGCGTCGCCGTCCGACGCGAGTTCGAACTCGGTGGCCGGGACGCCGGCCTCCAGCGGGCCGTTGTCGCCGAAGCTGACCACCAGGGTCTCGACCCCGTCGGCTTCGCCGACCTCGACCACGTGGCCGACCTGGTCGGCCATCGGCCCCAGCGTGTCGCGGTGCGTCGCGTCGGCCCGGAACCGGACCTGATCGCCGATCTTCATGCGGGTTCTCCCATCCGTGGAGGCGCCACGGCCTCGTGCAGGACCTCGGGTCCGGCCTCGTCGACCCCGTTGAGGCCGAGCAGGGCCAGATCGATGTCGATCTCCTTCGACAGGATGCTGATGGCGCGCTGCACCCCGGCCTCGCCCGCCACGGCCGCGGCGAACAGGAAGGGGCGGCCGATCAGCACGAAGTCGGCGCCGAGCGCCAGCGCCTTCAGCACGTCCGTGCCGTGGCGGAAGCCGCTGTCGACCAGCACCGCCATGTCGCGGCTCGCGCGCTTCATCGCGGGTAGCACTTCGAGCGGCGACACCGCGGCGTCGAGCTGGCGACCGCCGTGGTTCGACACCACGATGCCGTCGGCGCCGAGCTCGCGCGCCATCGCCGCGTCCTCGGGCGACAGCAGCCCCTTGATGACGAACTTGCCCTTCCACAGCCTGCGGATCAGCTCGGCCTCCCGCCAGGCGAAGCTGTCGTATCCGGTGACGGCCGCGACCGTCTTCGAGAACAGGCCGATGCCCCCTTCGGCTTCGAGGTTGCCGATCGTGGGCACGCCGCGTCGCAGCAGCGTGCGGCCGAAGGTGCCGGCGAGCCAGCGCGGATGGGTCAGCCCGTCCCAGGTGAGCCGCGGGGTCGGGCGAAGCGGCATGGAATAGCCGGCCCGCTTGTCGTTGATCCGGTTGGAGCCCACCGGCACGTCGACGGTCAGCATGTAGACGTCGAAGCCGGCGCGCTCGACGCGGGCCAGCATGCGCTCGATCCTGGCGTGGTCCGGCGACTGGTAGGCCGCGAACCACGCGTCCGGGTTGGTCCCCGCCATCTCCTCCAGCGGGGTGATCGAGTTGGCGCTGAGCGCGTAGGGGATGCCGGCCTCGCGCGCCGCCCGCGCCATGCGGTTGTCGGCGTCGTAGCTCACCACGGCCGAGGCGCCCATGGGAGCGATGCCGAAGGGGGCGGCGTAGCGCCGGCCGAACAGCGTCGTGGCCTGGCTGCGGCGCGACACGTCGCGCAGCACGCGCGTCACCATGCGCCACTGCTGGAAGGCCGAGCGGTTGTTGTCGCGCGCCACCATAGCTTCGGCGCCGTTGGCCACGTAGCCGTAGACGGCCTTCGGCAGCTTGGGCTTGGCGAGCCGCTGGAAGTCCGCGAGGTCGAGGGCCGACGACAGGGCGCGCTCGCGCGGGTCCGCCAGGCGCTTCAGGGCGCGCTCGGAGCGCTCGGGCAGTTGCAGTTCTTCGGCGATCTCGCGTCCCGACATGGTCCCTGCGCTGTTCCCGGTCCGGGCGGCGTCTCGGCGGTCGCGCCCCGATCCGACAACCGCGGAGCCGCCGTCCCGTTCCGGACGTTGACGGCCTGCGGCGGCCCGCGCGGCCCGCCGTGCCGGACCCACGTTCGGGACCACGCGCCCCGAGGGACACGGAATGACGTCCGGATTTTTCGCCCTGCTCGACGATGTCGCGGGCATGGCCAAGCTCGCGGCCGCATCGCTCGACGACGTGGCGGGCACCGCGGGGCGCGTCGGCCTCAAGGCCGCGGGCGTGGTGGTGGACGACGCCGCCGTGACGCCGCGCTACGTCGCCGGCCTGTCGCCCGCCCGCGAGCTCCCCATGATCGGCCGCATCGCGCTGGGCTCGCTGCGCAACAAGCTGCTGATCCTGCTGCCGGCGGCCCTCCTCCTCAGCGCCTTCGCGCCCTGGGCCGTCACGCCGCTGCTGATGCTGGGCGGCGCCTTCCTGTGCTTCGAGGGGGCCGAGAAGGTGCTGGCGCCGTGGCTCGGCCACGGTCACGCGGACGAGGCGGCGCCTGCCGAGCGCGACCCCGTCCGGCTGGAAGACGATCAGGTCCGCAGCGCGATCCGCACCGACCTCATCCTGTCGGGCGAGATCATGGCGGTGTCGCTGGCCGAGGTGGCGGAAAGCCCGATCCTCGTCGAAGCCGCCGTGCTGGCCCTGGTCGGCATCGCCATCACGGCCGGGGTCTACGGGGCCGTGGCGGTGGTGGTGAAGGTCGACGACCTCGGCCTCCACCTCAGCCGCGCCGGCGCGTCCCCGGTGCGGGCGCTCGGCCGGGGCCTCGTGCGCGTCATGCCGCGCGTGATGCGGGCCGTGTCGGTGGTCGGCACCGCCGCCATGGTGTGGGTCGGCGGCGGCATCCTGCTGCACGGGCTGGACATCTTCGGCTTCCCCGCCCTGCCCCACGCGCTGCACGCCGCGGCCGCGGCCG
>CAXTFP010000138.1:7202-7495 GCA_964243135.1 uncultured Lichenihabitans sp. | reverse complement strand
CCGCCCGGGAGGGCCGTCCGGAGCAGCGCCGCGGCCTGCGGGGTCGACCACAGCACGGCGCCGTCGCGGCCGATCGCCACCAGCGACGAGCCCGACGTGTCCAGCGCCGCGCGGGCGCTCTGGGCCGCGCGGGCGTTGCCGAGGTGGACGCGCATGCGGGCCAGGAGCTCGTCGAGGCGGATCGGCTTCGTGACGTAGTCGACCCCGCCGGCCCCGAGCCCGACGACGACGTGCTCGGTGTCGCTCAGCGCCGTCATGAAGATCACCGGCCCGTGGGCGGCCGGCCCGGTCTT
>CAXTFP010000138.1:0-7192 GCA_964243135.1 uncultured Lichenihabitans sp. | reverse complement strand
TCTCGAAACCGTCCATGCCCGGCATCACCGCGTCGAGCAGGATCAGGTCGGGCACCACCCGGCCGACGAGCGCCAGGGCCTGCGGGCCGCCGGTCGCCACCAGCGCGGTGTGGCCGGAGCCTTCCAGCGCTTCGGTGAGAAAGCCCAGTGTGTCGGGCGTGTCGTCCACCACCAGCACCACGTCGCGCAGCCCGCTCACGGCTCCGCCTCCTCGCGGGCCGGCGCCGCATCCCCGCGCGCCGCGGCGTCGATCAGCGCCGCGTCCCCCTGCGCGGCGGCGTCGATCAGCGCCGCGTAGCCGTCGAGGTCGAAGCACGCGATGCGCCCGCGCAGCGCCCGCACCAGCCCGGCCCGGGCGGGGTCGTCGGCGAGGGTCGCGAGCTTCGCCTCGATGCCCCGCACGTAGCCGATCGCGCCGAGGCGCCGCAGTTCGGCGAGGTCGGGGGGCGACACGCCGGACGCCGCGGCATCCGCCGGCGGCGGGGCGGCCGCGGGGGGCGCCCCGGCAGGCGTGCCCTCGATCCAGTCGAGCGCCAGCAGCGAGCCCAGGAGGTCGAGCAGGCGGGCGAGGTCGAAGGGCTTCGGCAGCACCGCGTCGTGGTCCGCGTCGGCGCCGGGCGCGGCGGCCTCGCCGAGGTTGGCCGACATCATCAGGATCGGCGCGTCGAGCCCGCGGCCGCGTAGCGCGCGGGCCAGCGCCCAGCCGTCCATGCCGGGCATCGACACGTCGAGCACGAAGAGGTCCGGCACGAGGTCGGCCACCAGCGCCAGCGCGGTCGGGCCGTCGCGCGCGCTCAGCACCGCGAAGCCGAGCGGCTCCAGGATGGCGCGTAGCAGCACCGGCTGCTCGGGATCGTCGTCCACCACGAGCAGCGTGCGCCGGCGGCCGTGGTAGCCCGCGACGGCGCGGGGCGCGGCGGCGGCGGCGGGCGCTTCGGCGGCCGACAGCATCAGCCGCAGCCGGAACAGCGCGCCCGGCCCGCCCGGGGGCCGGTCGGAGTCCGGCAGCGGGTCCAGCACGGCGATCTCGCCGCCCATCAGCTCGGCCAGCAGCCTGGTGATGGTGAGGCCGAGCCCCAGGCCCGGCACCGCCTCGGCCCGCGCCTCCGGCCCGCGGTCGAAGGGTTCGAAGATGCGGGCGCGGTCGGCGGGCGCGATGCCGGGGCCGCTGTCGTCGACGTCGAGGGTCGCGACCTGGTTGCGGTAGCCCACCGTCAGCCCGATGTGGCCGGAGGCCGTGAACTTGATGGCGTTGGACAGGAGGTTGATGAGGATCTGCCGCAGGCGCTTCTCGTCCGTGCGGACGGCGGCCGGCAGGGCGCCGAGCCCGGCCACGCGGAAGTCGAGCCCCTTGGCGTCGGCCTGGAGGCGGAACATGTCGACGAGGCCGGCGAAGAACTCGGCCGTCCGCACGCGGTCGCGGCGGATCTGCAGCCGGCCCGCCTCGATCTTGGACACGTCGAGCAGCCCGTCGATCAGGCCGCTCAGGTGCTCGGCCGAGCGGCGGATCACCCTCACGCCGTTCTGCCGGGCCGGCGGCAGGTCGCCGTCGCGCTCCAGGAGCTGCGCGTAGCCCAGCACGGCGTTGAGCGGCGTGCGCAGCTCGTGGCTGAGGCCGACGACGTAGCGGCTCTTCGCCGAATTGGCGGCCTCGGCCACGTCTCGCGCGCGCTGCAGCTCGGCGTCGGTGCGCCCGTGGGCCGCGATCTCGGCCAGGAGCAGCGCCGTCTGCCGGGCCGTTTCGTCCTGCGCGACGCGCCGGCCCTCCCCCGACAGGGTGAAGAACCAGGCCAGCACGCCCGACACGATCGATAGGATGGCGAAGGCGGCCCAGAGCGCGCGGTCGATGGCGGGCTTCACCGCGGGCCCCGCCCCGGCCGCGCCGAAGTCGATCAGGAGCAGCACGAGGCTGATCACGAGGAGGAAGGCCAGCAGGGTGGCGCCGAACTGCACGGCCGAGCGGCTGAGCGCCGCGCCGAGGCGCCGCGGCAGCAGCGCCTTCGCGGCGGCCGTGCCCTGCACCAGGGCCCGCGCGTTCGGCTTGCACAGGTCGTGGCAGCGGGCGTCGAGCGAGCAGCAGAGCGAGCAGATCGGCCCCGCATAGGCCGGGCAATGCGCCATGTCCTCGGGCTCGAACGGGTGGGCGCAGATGCAGCACTCGATGGCCGCGAGGTGGCGCCAGGCCGCGCGGGGCTTGCGCGCGAGGTAGAAGCGCCCGCGCGTCCAGGCCGCGAGGGCGGGCGCCGTCGCGAGCGCGGTCCCCAGCGCCACGAAGGGCGCCAGCGCCTGGGCGGCTTCGCCGAACAGGCCCGCCGCGGCCATCAGCGCCACGAGGGTCGCGAGCGCCATGGCGCCGGTGCCGACGGGGTTGATGTCGTGGAGGTGGGCGCGCTTGCACTCGATGCCGGGCGGCGACAGGCCGAGCGGCTTGTTGATCGCGAGGTCCGCCACCACGGCCCCGAGCCAGGCCACCGCCACCACGGCGAAGAGGCTGAGGATGCGCTCCAGCGCCGCATAGATGCCGAGCTCCATCAGCAGCAGCGCGATGGCGACGTTGAACACGAGCCACACCACACGGCCAGGGTGCGAATGAGTGAGGCGGGAAAAGAAGTTCGACCAGGCGAGCGAGCCCGCATAGGCGTTCATGACGTTGATCTTGAGCTGCGATACCACCACGAAGCCGGCGGTGAGCAGCGCCACGCCGGCCGGCCAGCCGAGCACGTGGCCGAAGGCGATGCGGTACATCTCGGCCGGGTCGGCGGCGCGGCCCTCGGGCACGCCGGCCCGCAGCGCCATGACGGCGAGGAGCGAGCCGAACATCAGCTTGGGCGCGCCGAGCACGATCCAGCCCGGGCCGGCCGCCAGCAGCGACAGCCACCAGGACCGCGCCGCCCGGCCCGCGGCCGGCCGCGCCGGCAGGAAGCGCAGCACGTCCACCTGCTCGCCGATCTGCGGCATCAGCGCCAGGATCACCGAGGCGGCACCGCCGAACTTGAGGAGGTCGAAGCCGCCGCCCTCCGCGAGCCCCGCCGCGGCCCCCGTCCCCTCGAAATGCGTCCAGTCGACGACGGCCGGCCAGTCCTGCCACGCGATGAAGCCGACGGGCAGCACGTTGAGGACGATCCACAGCGGCTGGGTGAGGATCTGGAAGCGGCTGATCCAGGCGATGCCGTGCGTGACGAGCGGGATCACGGCCAGGGCGCTGACGAGGTAGCCCAGCGCCAGCGGCACGCCGAAGACGAGCTTCAGCGCCGCCGACATGATCGACGCCTCGATGGCAAAGAGGATGAACGTGAAGGTGGCGTAGACCAGCGACGTGACCGTCGAGCCGATGTAGCCGAAGCCGGCGCCGCGGGTGAGGAGGTCGACGTCCACGCCGTAGCGGGCCGCGTAGGCGGCGATCGGCAGCCCCGTGGCGAAGAGGATCACGCCCACCACCAGCGTGGCCGCGAGCACGTTGGAGAAGCCGTAGGACAGCGTGATGCTGCCCCCGATGGCTTCCAGCGCCAGGAACGAGATGGCGCCCAGCGCCGTCTGCGACACGCGCGACGACGACCAGCGCCGCGCGCCCTTGGCGGTGAAGCGTAGCGCGAAATCTTCCAGCGTCTCGTCCGCGACCCAACGGTTGTAGGCGCGCCTGACGGGCAGGATCCTTTGGCGTCCGGTCATGGTCCATCCGCGGCGAAAGCCGCGCGATCATGGGCCGAGGGCGGGCGGTTTGGCAAAGCCGCGTTCGGGCTTCGAGCGCCCGCCCTAGATCTCAGTTCAGGAAGCAGCGGTGCCCGTAGGGGCCGGGGTGCGTGCCGGGCGGGCACAGGCGCGGCGACGCGCAGCCGCCGAGTGACAGGGTCGTCAGGGTGAGGGCGATCAGGGCGATGCAGAGTCTCATGGCGGTCTCGCGAGGGTCGATATTCGGCGAAGGGCGTCCCTCCCCGTGGATGGCGGCGAAACCATAACGAAACCGGAATCAGGAGTTGTGGCACGGTGTCCGACGTCGCGGCGGCGAGCGTCAGGGCGCGTCCGCCGGCTCGGCCTCGGCCCGCGCGGCCCCCGAGAAGCGGCGGATCATCCAGGACCGGAACAGGGCCACGGCCTCGTCGAGGTCCTCGGGCGCCGTCACGAGGTAGTAGCCGTAGCCCGAGGCGAGCCGCGTCTCGAAGGGGCTGACGAGGCGCCCGGCCGCGAGGTCGTCGCGGAACAGCACGGGGTCGACCAGCGCGAGCCCGTCCCCCGACAGGGCGTATTGCGCCGCGAGCTGCGCGGTGTCGAAGACGAGCCCGCCGCCGACCGGCAGGTCGGGGCGGCCGAGGGCGCGCGCCATCTGCCGCCACATGTGGCCGTGGGAATGGCCGCCGAGGCGCACGTGCAGCGGATCGTGGCGGGCCAGCAACGCGATCAGGTCCGGCGCGCCTTCCCCCAGCGCCGAGGGCGCGCAGACCACCGCCAGCCGCTCCATCCACAGGAGGTCGTCGATGGCGTCCGACACCTTCGGCTCGGAATATGCGACCGCGATGGCGGCCTCGCCCTCCGCCTCGACCGAGGGCCGCGACGCGATCTCGATGCCCAGCGCCGGATGCTCGGCCCGGAAGTCGCGCAGGATCGGCACGGCGAGCTGCAGCGCGAAGGTCGGGGGCAGCACGAGGCGCAGCAGGCGGCGCGGGGTGCCGCGCTCCGCCATGATGCCGCCGAGCGCCCCGTCGATGCGGTCGAAGCTGCGGGTCACGGCCGGCAGGAGGTGGCGGCCGGCCTCGGTCAGGGCGAGCTGCCCGGGGCGCCGCTCGAACAGCGGCACGCCCAGGAATCGCTCCAGCGCGATCACGTGGCGGCTGACGGCGCTCTGCGCCACGGCGAGCGAGGCCGCGGCCGCCGTGAAGCTGCCGTGCCGGCCCGCGGCCTCGAAGGCGCGCAGGGCGTTCAGCGGCAGCCACTGGCGCTCCATCGCGTGGGAACTCCCGGGACGCGCCTTCACGACGGTCGGGCCGAGCTCAGATGGACGGCATCCCGGCCGGGGCGGGGGTCTCGCCCGGCGCGATCGGGGGGACGCTCCAGCCCGCGGGGTCGAGGACGTCCGAGCCCGGACGCGGGGTGCCCCCCGAAGGATCGCGCGAGTCCTCGCCCTGCTTGGGCGGGTAGGCCGGCACCGCGCCCGGGACGGCCGGATCGGCCGGGTTCGCGGGGTCGTTGGCGGGCTTCGGCTTGTAGTCGGGGGGGAGGTCGGTCGGCATGGCTGTGTCTCCAGTGGGTTCGCGTGGTTCGAACCCCGTCAGCGTGTCAACGCGCCGGGAAGCCCGACGGTGCCATGCGGGGCGGCCGCCCACCGAGGAGGTCGCGGCCCGGGCGGCGCGGGTCCGACCTTTCGCCGCGGGCGGCGGCCGTTGCGCATCGGGGATCGGCCTGGACGCGTGGAGCCCGGCGGGCCACAGTCCCGGCCGATGGCCCGCCCTCGCCCCGTCCCCGCCGCCGCCCTGATCGCCGCTCTGGCGCCCGCCCTCGCGGGCTGCGCGCCGCAGCCCGATCCGCCTGTCTACGGCCTGCCGGCGGCGGCGGCGGCCCAGATCCGGATCGCCCCATGCCCCCGTCGCGTCCCTTCCCCGGCCCGAGCCACGAGTTGCCCTCAGACGACGTGATGATCGATCCGCTGGGCTGGTACGAGGCTTGGCGGGCGCAGCGGGACGGACGCGCCGCCGCCGAGGCCGCGATGCGCGCGACTCTGAAGCGGCAAGTCAATTGGATCTCCTGCTTCATCGTCGGCTGGACGGCCGTCGTCTGCGGCGCGACCGTGCTGGCGATCTGGGCCATCACTTGATGGCGGGGGCCGCCGCCGAGCGGGACGGCGCGTCGGCCGCCTTCCGGAGCCTCATTGCGAGGAGGCGCACGGACCGGTTTGGGCATCGACGGCGGATCAGGTTCGCGGGACTGATATTGCCATGGCTGGCTTGACGCTTGACAGGGTGAGGCAGATCGGGACGGCTACAGCCCGGCGCGTGATCGGCGACACCTTCGACGAGGTCGGCGTCGAAGGCGGAGACGACGGGCTGGGGAATGACGCCTACTTCTTTGTCTTTCGTTTCCCGACCGAAGAAGGATGGGGTCATGCGGCCGGTCTGGCGTCGAGGCTGATGGCCGCCATCATCGACGACCTTCAGGCGGAAGGCGATGCGCGCTTTCCGCATGTTCGCCTGCTGTCGGACGTTGAAGCGCAATGCTGCGGACGTGTGATGATACTGATGACTTCGTCGTTCAGGGCTCTGCCCTGAAACCCACAAAAGGCCGACGGGCTTTTGAAACCAATTTCAAGCAGATTTCCAATCTATACACAACTTAATCGTATTCATCACGCCGCCTGGATGAAGCTTTCCAGCACCATCTTGCGGCCGGCACGGTCGAAATCGACGGTCAGCTTGTTGCCGTCCACCGCCGCCACCGTGCCGGGGCCGAACTTGAGGTGCATCACCCGCGCGCCGCTGGTGAAATGCGCCGCCTGGGTCGACTTGGCGATCAGCTCGCCCTCGATCACCCCCGGCAGGCGCGCCGTGCCCGAAGTGGCGGCCGGGCCGTTGCGCTGCGCGCGCTGCCAGCCGGGCGTCGCATAGGCCGAGCCGAAGCTCTGCACCGCGTCGAAGCGCGAGGCGCCGTAGCCCTGGCGCTTCTCCCGCGCGCCCTCGCTCACCGTGACGTGGTCCTCTGGCAGCTCGTCGAGGAAGCGCGACGGGATCGTGGTCTGCCACAGCCCGTGGATGCGGCGGTTGGTGGCGAAGAAGATGAAGGCCCGGCGCTTGGCGCGGGTGATGCCCACGTAGGCGAGGCGGCGCTCCTCCTCCAGCCCCGCGCGGCCGTTGTCGTCGAGCGAGCGCTGGTGTGGGAACAGCCCCTCCTCCCAGCCGGGCAGGAACACGGTCTCGAACTCCAGCCCCTTGGCGCCGTGCAGCGTCATGACCGAGACGCGCTCGCCGCTGTTGGCCCCCTCGGCGTCCATGACGAGCGAGATGTGCTCCAGGAACGACACGAGGTCGGGGAAGTCCTCCATGGAGCGCACCAGCTCCTTCAGGTTCTCCAGCCGGCCCGCGGCCTCGGCCGAGCGGTCCTTCTGCCAGAAGTCCGTGTAGCCCGACTCCTCCAGGATCCGCTCCGCCAGTTCCGAATGCGGCACCGTGCCGACGAGGGCGCGCCAGCGGACGAAATCGGAGAGCAG
>CAXTFP010000137.1:0-7503 GCA_964243135.1 uncultured Lichenihabitans sp. | reverse complement strand
GTCGGCCAGGGCCGACTTAGGGTCGCTCCAGAGATCGCGCTGGCGTTCAAGTTTCGATGTCCGCTTCCC
Source organism: uncultured Lichenihabitans sp. (assembly GCA_964243135.1). Taxonomy (GTDB): domain Bacteria; phylum Pseudomonadota; class Alphaproteobacteria; order Rhizobiales; family Beijerinckiaceae; genus Lichenihabitans. Next base: position 7,434 of record CAXTFP010000137.1, on the reverse strand, counting down.
TGAAAATCGTCGCCGCGTCCGCCATGCTGGCCGTCGTCGCCGGCGCGGCCCACGCCGCCGACCTGCCGGCCCGCGTGGCCCCTGCGCCGTACGTGGCCCCGCTCCCGGTCTTCACCTGGACCGGCGCCTACTTCGGCATCAACGCCGGCGCGGCCTTCGACAACAAGCAGGAGTTCACCACCACCGCCGACCGCTCCGACGGCATCGGCAACACGAAGTTCAGCGACAGCGGCTTCTCGGCCGGCGGCCAGGTCGGCTATAACTACCAGCTCAACGGCCTGGGCGGCGGCTTCGGCGGCCCCGGCAGCGGCATCGTGATCGGCTTCGAGGCCGACGCCATGTACATGGACACCGACAAGTCGGTGAACACGACGATCAACAACGGCACCGCGTCGTTCCGCTCCGGCCTCGACTTCCTGGGCACCGCCCGCGGTCGCCTCGGCTACGGCTTCAACCAGTTCATGATCTACGGCACGGGCGGCTTCGCCTACGGCGACGTGAACAGCCGCGTCATCAGCACGGTCGCCGGAACCAGCAACGTCGCCAGCTCCAGCGGCTTCAACACCGGCTACACCTACGGTGGCGGCATCGAATACGCCCTGCCCACCGGCTCGTTCTTGAACTTCTTCAAGTCCAGCGCCGTGACCCTGAAGCTCGAATACCTGCGCTACGAGCTCGACAGCTCGAACCTGCGCGACACGTCGGTCAACACCGTCAACCTGCAGCCGGGCCTCAAGGTCAAGAACGAGGGCAACATCGCCCGCGTCGGCCTGAACTACAAGTTCTAGGACCGGTCGACGCCTTCGACGGCGGCCTATCCCTCCCTGGGAGGGGAGGTTCAGATCGAGATGGGAAGGGCGTCGCGGCTAGGGCCGCGGCGCCCTTTCCTTTACGGCCGGTGCTCAGAACCGATACCAGAGCCCCGTGGTGAAGCCGCGCTCCCGCAGGGCGTCGCGGCCGTAGACCGTGGTGAAGGCCCCGAGCTGCAGGGCCCAGGCCGGCGTCAGCTCGTAGACACCCGACACGGCGATTTTCGAGAGGCGTGAACTCGGGTACCAGTCATCGCCCGGCCCGGTCGGCACGCTGGTGAAGCTCTGCAGCAGAAACAGCAGTTTCGCGGTGGCGTAGAGGCCGAAGGTCAGGTCGGCGTGCCACTGCGCGGCCGCCCCGTCCGAGCGGATCCGGTAGCTGCCCTGCGCGTCGATGAAGGACACGAAGCGCCCGAGGGTGAACGCCACGCCGCCCAGCACCCGCAGGTCCCCCTCGCGCGCGGTGCCGCCGATCTCCGCCGGATTGCTCCGCGACGTCGAGCCGGGCAGGCTGAAGGTGCCCTGCACGGCGAGGACGGCCGGGCCGAAGGCGAGGAGGTGGAGCTGAGCTCCGACCGCGCTGCTGCCGAGCCCGACATAGTGACCCGCGTCCGGAGCGCCGACGCGGATGCTGTCGAGCGAGGGGCGGGCCACCAGCATCAGCCAGTCGGTCGCGCCATATTCGACGTAGCCGGCGATCTCGCGCTTGGAGTAGCCGCGGGCAGGAGCGAGCCGCCCCTTGCCGTCGAAGTAGTCCGTCCCCGTTCCGAGGGTGAAATCGAAGACTGCGAGCCCGTCGCCGGCCGCCCGGTTCCAGGCGCTCGCCGAGACCCGGTCCATCGCGCAAACTGCCGACGCCGCACAGAGCAGCGCGGCGAGGGCGCGACGGCGCCAGCGCGGTCGGCATGCCGATGTCATCCGTGCCAGACCCGTCACCGATACAGCCCTACGCTTCGCCGTCGCACGCCGGGCGATGCGCCTCTTCACCGCCCGAGCCGAGGCTACGAAGGAGGTCGTGTCTCCGCCATCGCTCATTGCATCGCGCGCCGGAATCCCGTGGATAAACACGCCAGCGTGATCGGCCCCGGGCGCAGCACCCCCGCGACGCGCCCTCGAAGCGATCGTGCCTCCGCTGCCCGTCCCGCGCTCACGCGTTCGACTTTTTTTGAACGAGGATCGGCCCTATTAACCCTGGGCTCCGCTCCCCATGGTTTCCGATCCGTCTCGATTTCGCCAAGCCTTATCGGAAATGGTCAATGCCAGTCTAAGATCAGCCGCAGAACACAGGCTTGGGGGATCCAGTCCCGACCCGGGCGTTCACCTTTCCCCATCCGTCACCGCTAACGGCGGCGCAATGATGATGAAGACGAGCGCGTAAAACGCGACGATTCTACTTCAATCGACTGCAGCGCACGGCTGCGAATGTGGCCTCACAGCGGGATGTGAGGGCACCATGGCGGTCGATTGGAGAAGAGCGACGATCCTGGCGGGCGTGCTCCTGGCCGGCGTCCTGGTGCGGGCCGCGCCCGCGGCCGCGGGCGCGGCGCCTTCCCTCCCCCGCGCCACCTATGCGGTCGTCGGCGGGCGCGCGAGCGTGCCCTACGGCTGGGTCGACTTCTGCAACCGCTACGGCCGGGAATGCGACGTCGAACCGCTCGACCCCGTCGACATCGATCTCACGCCCACTGCCCTGAAGGACATCGAGCGCGTCGATCGCCAAGTGAACGCCGCCGTCCGGCCCGAAACCGACATGGATCATTGGGGCGCGGTGGACCGGTGGGATTTTCCCGCCGACGGACGGGGCGACTGCGAGGACTATGCCCTTCTCAAGCGCAGGATCCTGATGCGCGAGGGCTATCCGCGCCAGGCGCTGCTGATGACCGTGGTCAAGGACCACGAGGGCGAGGGCCATGCCATCCTGACCGTGAAGACCAGCCGCGGTGAATTCGTGCTGGACAACCTCGACGACCGCGTGATGGCCTGGGCCGACACGGGCTACAAGTTCGTCAAGCGACAGTCGCAGTCGGACCCGAACCTGTGGGAGTCGATCGGGGCTCCTGTCGCCGCCCCGCAGTTCACCGCCCGCTGAGCTCCCCGCCCGCCCCGGACCGACAGCATGACACGCTCGCAGACGCGCTTCGGCACCCTGGGGTCGAGCTTGGCCGGCCTCGGCGCCCTGGGAGCCGTGCTGGCCTCGTGCCTGCCGGCCGCCTCGGCGGGCCAGCCCGGGGGGCCGGACGCCGAAGCCCTGCAGGTGCTGGCCGACGTGGTGCTGATCGAGTCGCGGTGTCAGACCCTCATGGTCGACTACGGCCGGCTCTTCGACTTCGCGGAGCGCGAGGGCATCAGCCCGATGGCTGTCATGCCGGCGGGCGAGCGCCGCGCCGCCTTCGAGGCCGCCTACGCGTGGCGGGCCCGCGAGATGCGGCCGGACCGGCTCTGCGGCGACCTCGCGGCCGCCCGCGCCGCCGCTGTCCCCGGCGTCTTCACGGCCCGCTGACCCGCGCCGCTGAGGGCTTCCGCGGGGACGAGCGCTTCGATGCGGGCGCTCCCGTCTCGGACCGGCGGAGGGCCGAAGCCCTCGTCTTCGTGGAAGCCGCGAGCCCCGGCCCGCCGTCTTTCCTCGCGGGCCGGGGTGCTCTAACGTCCTCGTCGCCGTCGCCCCGACGGCGGGGGCCACGGAGCCGACATGACGCGGGCGGAGGGCGAACCGCATCGCCACGGCACCATCGCTTTCCTGTCGTCCGGCACGGGCGAGGCCGACGCGGCCCTCGCGCGGTTGGAAGCGCAATACGGCAACGTCGATGCCGACGTCGCCGACACCGTCGTGGCGCTGGGCGGCGACGGGCTGATGCTTCAGGTGCTGCACCGCTTCATGGGGTCGGGCAAGCCGATCTACGGCATGAATCGCGGCTCAGTCGGCTTTCTGATGAACGAATATGCCGAGGAGGGCCTGCACGCGCGCCTAGTGGCCGCGGAGCGCTCCATGGTGCATCCCCTGGTCATGACGGCGACGGACCGCCACGGCGCGGTCTCGACGGCGCGGGCCATCAACGAGGTGTCGCTGCTGCGCCAGTCCTCGCAGGTCGCCAAGGTGCGGATCTCCGTCAATGGGCGCGAGCGGCTGAGCGAGCTTATGGCCGACGGGCTGATCGTCGCCACCCCGGCCGGGTCCACCGCCTATAACCTGTCGGCCAGCGGCCCCATCCTGCCGCTCAACGCCGCCCTGATGGCCCTGACGCCGATCTCGGCCTTCCGTCCGCGGCGCTGGCGCGGCGCCCTGCTGTCCGACGAGGCCCGCGTCACCGTGGACGTGCTCGAAGCCGACAAGCGGCCGGTGGCCGCCACGGCCGACCACCACGAGATCAAGGACGTGACGGCGATCGAGATCCGCATGGACCACGCGACCGGCATCGTGCTGCTGCACGACCCGGGCCACTCGCTCGACGAGAGGATCATCGGCGAGCAGTTCGGCTGAGGATCGCCGTCAGGCCGCGGCGGCGAGGTGCGGGACGAGGTCCAGCCGCGGCTCGACGCGGCGCGGCGGCGGCGAACTCCCCGCAGCGGGGAGGAGCCGCTCGGTCCGGGCGGGCGCAGCGCGCTCCGGCTCGGCGATGCGGCTCTCGTCGCGCGCCGCCTCGGATTCGAAGCGTCGCAGCAGTGCCGTGAGCCCCTGCACGGTCAGATCCCCGCCGAGGCCGCACCGGGTGAGCACGCGGGCCACGGCGTCGCGACGCAGCGACGCCGGGAGCGCCGCGGCATCCTCTCCGGCGCTCCTCCGGGCGTGACCGTCGAGGGCCGCCCGGAGGGCGGGCAACAGGGGCTCGGGCAAGCCCGCGGCGCGGACCAGGGCCGCGAAGGCGAGCCCATCGGGACGCCGGACGAGCCCGGCCACGCGGCCGAGGGGCTGCCCGGCGAGTTCCGACAGCATGGCCTCGAACAGCGCCGTCTCGCCGCTCATGACGGCACGCAGCACGAGCGCCGGGGTGAGGTGGCCGGCCCGCCGGAGGTAGGCGGCGAAGCGTAGCCGGGCCGGCTCCCCCTCCCCCTCCCGGGGCGCGAGCGCGACGGCGGCGCGGTCGCCCGCCTCGCCGACGATCCGGCGCGCCCGGTCGGGCGCCACCCAGCGGCACCCCGTCACGAAGCGGCGCAGGGCTTCGCCGGTCGCCACGGCGAGGGCGTGCCGCTGCGCCGCGCCGAGGTCGGGACGGTCGTCGAGCGCCTCGCGGACCTCGCCGTCGAGGCCGAAGCGCTCCAGGATGCGCCGGAAGGAGACGTCGGCCAGGGCCGCACCCGCGTTGCGGCACAGCGTCAGGACGCCGTCGCGGCCCCCGACCTCGGCCAGGGCCCCCGCCACGGCGGCCGACAGGGCCGGGCGGGCGGCGATGGCGCATTGGGCCTGTGGTTCGGCGACGGCCGCGGCGTCGATCAGCTCGCCGTCCGTCAGGATCGGCGACCGGCCGAGCACGATGGCCGCGATGTCGGCCTGATCGCCGGCCAGCGCCGAGACGAGGTGGTGAGGCGCGTGGGCGGCGCCCGCCAGCGCCTCGGCCAGGGCGCGGCGCACGAGCGGCGAAGGATCGTCGAGGAGGCAGGTCAGGGCGCGCTCCACCTCGCCCCCCTCGATCGGGTCGAGGTCGGCGTAAAGGTAGGCGCGGGCCAGGGCGTGGCCGGCCTCCGCCCGCTGGCCGGCCGGCGCGCCTTGAGCCCAGGACAGGAATCGACGGCTCAGCATGGGGTCCCACGGGGCATCGAGCGTGGCGCCGTGCCGCCCATCGGCTCGGCCTGAGGGGAGAGTCGGCCGGGCATGGTTAAGGAACGGTGAAGGTCATCGCCCGTCGGGGACCGCTGGACGGTCGCCTTCGATCGGAGGCGCGATCAGCGCGGCTTCAGCCCGACGGTGCCGGCCCTGACGTCGTAGAGCAGCGCGAAGGCTTCGACGATGGCCGTGCCGGCGATGATGCGCGGCCCGAAGTCGCCGCGCGGCGGCCCGGTCGTGACGCCCGAGGCCGCGCCGCCGTCCGTGGTGAAGCTGGCCGCCGTATGGGCGCCGTCGCGGTCGAACGCGACAGCCATGGCGTGGCCGGGGCCGATGGCGGCCCGCTGCTTCGTGTCCGACGTGAGGATCGTGAGGCCCGGCGCGCCGGTGTCGAGCAGGGTGGGGGCGCATCTCGGCCGGCCACGGTCCTGCGTGGCGCAGCCGGGCAGGCGCGCGTCCTTCCAGCCCGGTGTGCCGCCGCCGCCCGCATCGGCCTGCGGCTCCAGGCGGAACAGCGCGAAGCCGGCTGTCTCCTCGGGAGCGGGGTTGAGGATCAGCTCCCCCGGCGCGTCGTCGCCCGCCCGGGGCAGGATCACGAGGTAGGAGGAGTCGACGAGGTCGGGGAGGGGACTGTTGGCCGCGACCTCGGCCGGGGCCCGCGCCAGCGAGGTGCCCAGGATGGCCTTGAAGCCCTGGTCCGCCAGGCCATCACCGCCGATGCCGTAGCGCTCGGCCGACACGCTCCCGGCCGGGCAGTTCGGCATCCGCTCTGTGCAGCCGACCGATCGCACGAGCTGGAACCCGATCGGTGCCGCGGTCTCGGCGTCCCCGACCCCCACGGTCCCGGTGGCGATCGGCCCGCTGAGCAGCGCTCCGCTGCCGTAGGGGAAGCGCCGCTCGGTGTCCGTGGCCCGGTACTGGTCCGGCGACAGGGCCGAGGCCAGGACGCGCAGCCCGAACGACCCCGTGTCCAGCAGGGCCTCGATCGGCGCGCCGCCGCCGACTGAAACCGGCACGGAGTAGCGGACCACGCCGTCGGGCAGCACGGTGCGGCGGATCGGCACGACGACGCGGGTGTTCGCGGCCGCGGCCGGCGCCGCGTGGCCGGCGGCGAGCCACAGGGCGGCGCAGAGCGCCGCGACGATCCGGGCCGACCCCATGCCGCTCTCCCCCGCCGCGGTCAGAATCGGGTGACGATGTCGGCCATGACGGGCCGGACGCGGTCCTCGACCGCCGTGGTGGCGCGGCCGATGTGCACGAAACCGGCGAGCTTCTCGGTGTCGGCGAGGCCCAGCGCCGCCGCGACGCGGGCGTCGTAGCTGTACCATTCCGTGAGCCAGGCCGTGGCGAAGCCGAGCGCGTTGGCCGCCACCACGAGGTTCATGGAGGCGGCGCCCGCCGACATGAGCTGCTCCCACTCGGGGATCTTGACGTGCGGCGCGGCGCGCGACACCACCGCCACCACGGCCGGGGCGTGCTGGAGGCGGCGGCGTTCGACGTCCATCCGGGACGCGGGCGCCTCAGGGTTGTCCTCCGCGTAGACGCCGGCGATGAGGTCGCCGGCCCGCGCGCGCGCCTCACCCTCGAAGACGATGAAGCGCCAGGGTGCCAGCTTGCCGTGGTCCGGCACGCGGGCCGCGAGGCTCAGCATCGTGTCCATCTCGTCCCGCGTCGGGCCGGGTCCCGCCATGGTTACGGGCGGCACGGAGCGCCGGCGGCGCAGCAGGGCGATGGTGGGATCGGTGGCGGCATCGGTCATGCGCCCTCCCAGATCACGATCGAGGGCCGGCTTCAAGGCGGGCCCGCGCGATCCCAGGGCTCCGAATCCGGGTTAACGCGTTTGATGGGCCATGGCGGCGCTGAGAT
>CAXTFP010000136.1:0-7527 GCA_964243135.1 uncultured Lichenihabitans sp. | reverse complement strand
GGATAGAACGCCATCGCGTAGGCGGCCGGCATGGCGAAGGCGAGGCAGATCAACGTCGCGCCGACCGACTCGACCACGCTGTTGATCACCGAGCCGAAGTAGTTCACCCGGTCGTTGACGGCGGTGAAGTTCTCCAGCGTCGGCTTGAAGATCAGCGACGGGGAAACCGCGTCGATCTCCGTCTTGAAGGAGGTGATGATCATCCACAGGATCGGGAAGAAGACCAGGAAGGCCACCCCCCATCCGACGAAGGTCATGATGATCTTGTTGCGTTCCTTGACCTTCATGGCGGCCTCAGCTGTCGAGGTTGCGGGCGACGGTGCGCACCAGGAAGATCGCGACGACGTTGGCCAGCACGATGGCGATGATGCCGCCTGCCGAACCGCCGCCGATGTCGAACTGCAGCAGGGCCGTCTTGTAGATGAGATAGACGAGGTTGGTGGAAGCGTCGCCCGGGCCGCCGCTGGTGGTGACCAGGATCTCGGCGAAGATGCCGAGCAGGAAGATCGTCTCGATCATCACCACGACGGTGATGGGCCGCCCGAGGTGGGGCACGACGATATGGCGGAAGCGGGCGATGGCCTTGGCGCCGTCCATGCGGGCCGCCTCGATCTGCTCGCGGTCGAGCGACTGCATGGCGGTGAGCAGGATCAGGGTGGCGAAGGGCACCCACTGCCACGCCACGATGAGCCCGATGGAGAACAGCGGCACGTTGCTGAACCAGGTGATGGGTTCCACGCCGAGGGAGCGGGCGAAATAGGCGAAGAGCCCGTTCACCGGATCCATCAGCAGGTTCTTCCACACCAGCGCCGCCACGGTCGGCATGACGAAGAAGGGTGCGATGACGAAGAGCCGGGCCGCGCCCTGGCCGAAGAAGTCCTGGTCGAACAGCACGGCGAACAGGGTGCCGAAGACCACGGTCGTCAGCAGCACACCCCCCACCAGCAACACCGTGTTGATGATCGACGTGATGAAGCTGTCGTCGGTCAGGAGGTAGGTGTAGTTCGACAACCCCGCCCATCCGCTGAGCGTCGGGTCCGTCAGGTTGTAGTTGCGAAACGAGAAGTAGAGCGTCAACGCCAGCGGGATGATCATCCACGCGAGCAACAGCGCGATGCTGGGCCAGACGAGCGGCCTCGTGTCGATGCCACGCTTCGAGCGCCGGGCCTTGGTCGGCACCACGATATCGCGTGTGACGGCTGACGACGACATGGCTCCGACCTCCCGGGCGTTATCATATGATCGGGCGGCTGCCGGGACCGGAGGTCCCGGCAGCCGCGATGCGCTGCGGCTTACTTGGGGTAGCCGGCCTGCTTCATGGTGCGCTCGGTCGAGCTTTCGGCCTTCTTCAGGGCCGCCTCGCCGGTGTCCTGGCCCGCGAGGGCCGCCGCGATGTCCTGGCCGACGTTGGTGCCGATGGCCTGGAACTCGGGGATCGCCACGAACTGCACGCCCGTGTAGGGCACGGGGTTCAGGGTCGGGTGCTTCGGATCGGTGGTCTCGATGGCCTTGAGCACCGTCGGGGCGAAGGGCGCGGCCTTCTGGTACTCGGGATTGTCATAGGTCGAGACGCGGGTTCCGGGAGGGGCCGCGACCCAGCCCTCGGACTCGCCCACCATCTTGACGTAGTCCTTCGACGTCGCCCAGGCCACGAACTTCTTCGCGGCGTCGGCCTGCTTGGTCGAGGTCGGGATGCCGAGCGCCCAGGACCAGAACCAGCCCGACGCCTTCGGGTCCTTGTCGGTCACGGGCGAGGACGTGAAGGCGGTCTTGTCGGCCACCTGGCTCTGCTTGGGATCGTAGATGCGGCCGGCGCCCGATGTCGCGTCGATCCACATGCCGCACTTGCCGGAAGCGAAGAGGGCCTGGTTCTCGTTGAAGCCGTTGGCGGTCGGGCCGGGAGGACCGTCCTTTTTCATGACCGCGAGATACCAGTCGATGGCCGACTTCCAGGGCGCCGTGGTGAGCTGCGGCTGCCACTTCATGTCGAACCACTGACCGCCGTGGGCGTTCACGGCCGTGCCGAGGAACGCCATGTTCTCGCCCCAGCCGGGCTTGCCGCGCAGGCAGATGCCGTAGATGCCGTTCTTCTTGTCGGTGATCTTGGAGGCGTATTCGGCGATCTGGGTGTAGGTCGGCTTCTCCGGCATGGTGATGCCGGCCTTCTCGAACAGGTCCTTGCGATAGTAGGTGAAGGATGATTCGGCATAGAAGGGAGCCGCGTACATCTTTCCGTCGAGGCTGAGCCCCTCCTTCACCTGCGGGATCAGGTCCTTGTAGTCGTAGGTGTCGCCCAGGTCGTCGAGCGAGGTGAGCCAGCCCTGCTTGGCCCAGATCGGCGTCTCATAGGCGCCGATCGTCATCACGTCGAACTGGCCGCCCTTGGTGGCGATGTCGGTGGTGAGGCGCTGGCGCAGCACGTTCTCTTCGAGGACGACCCAGTTCAGCTTGATGCCGGTCTGCTGCTCGAACTTCGGAGACAGCTTCTGCATGACGATCATGTCGCTGTTGTTCACGGTCGCGATCGTCAGCGTGACCGGATCGGCGGCCTTGGCGACGATCGTCGACGCCAGCAGCGCGGCCAGTAACCCGCTCGTACGAGCAAAACGCATCTCATGTCCTCCCGATGGCGGCCGTTCGACGACCGCGAACTTTGCTCAGTGTGAGAGCAAATGCTCAATCCTGGCGGCGAGTCTGTCAAGGGCGATTTTGCGGCAGATGTGTATCACTCCGCCACTCCAGCAGGCGGAGGGCCGTGGGCTCGTCGATGACGAGGCCGGTGGCGTAGCGGCCGGCGAGGGCGGCCGCGAGCCCGTCGATCTTGGACCGCCCGGCCGCGACCAGCACGGTGGGCCGGCGCGGCGCATGCGCGGGCGGAACGGCGGTGAGGCGCGCCGTCACGGCATTGTCGATGAGGCCACCCGTGGCGTCGATGGGGTGCGAGCGCAATTCGCCCACGGCGCCCGCACCCTCCAGTTCGGCCAGTTCGTTCGGCGTCACGAAGCCGTCGATGAGGAGCGGCGCCGTCGGGCCGATCGAGCCCACGCCCAGCACCTCGGCGTCGGCGTCGCGCACCAGCGCGTCCACGATGCCGTAGCCGCGCTGGGCTTTGAGGAACTCGCATTCCTCGCGCGTGTCGGTCAGCACCGGCACGGGCAAAGGGTAGCATTGCGCGCCGACGCGGTCCGCCAGGCGGATCGCGACGTCGTAGGGACTGGCGCGGCCGTCGCGCGTGAGGTTGCCCACGGCCGACACGACCTTGTGGTCCGGCCGCTCCATGGACGTCACCTCGCGCACGGTTTCGAGCAGCGTGCGGCCGGTGCCGAGCGCCAGGATCTGGGGGCCGGGGGCCGACAGGACGTTCTCGATGAATTGCGCGGCCAGCAGGGCCACGCCGACGCGGTCGCTCTGCCCATCGACGCTGGGCGCGACCTCGCAGATGTCGAGCCCGTAGCGCTCCCGCATGCGCTCGCCCAGTTCCATGCTCTTCAGCAGCGGATGATCGAGACGGAACTTGATGAGCCCCTCGGTGATGGCGAGGGCCACGAGGCGCTGTGCGTTGGGCCGCGACACGCCGAGGTCTGCGGCGATCTCGTCCTGGGTCCGGCGCTTGATGTAGTAGAGCCAGGCGGCGCGGGCCGCGAGATCGAGCCGCCTCGTCCGGGCGTCGGCCTTCTCGTTCACCCCGGGCTCCCGAATCGTCTTGGATCCCCGCGGCGGCGGACGGGCCACGCGCCGAGACGCGCCGGGGAATGAGGCGACAGGGTGGCGCAGGCACCCGTGCGGGGTCAAGCGGCGCGGAGCCGGCCGAATCAGGGCCGGTCGGCCGCCTTCGGCACCAGCGCGGAGATCTCGACCTTGTGGCCCTCGGCCGTCAGCTCGGCCGCGCGCGTCTCGGCCTCGGCCCGGCTCTTGAATCCGTCGCGGCTGACGGTCCGGCCCATCTTGTCCGTGGCCTGGACGACGTGCGTGTCGTCGAGGCTGTGCTTGTCGGATGCGAATTCCTTTTCAGCGCCCAGGGTGACCTCCTGGCGTCGTGCCCAAGGGGAGATTGGCCTCGGTGCGAGGACGGACAAGGGCCGCGGTGGCGCGCCGCCCGTGCAGCCCCTATGGTGACATCCCCGAAAGCCGCCCGCGAGATCCTGCCATGACCTACATCCCCGCCGAGGATCGCTACGCCGCGGCCCAGTTCCGCCGCTGCGGGCGGTCCGGCCTCGACCTGCCGGCCGTGTCGCTCGGCCTGTGGCAGAACTTCGGCGGCACGGACGTGTTCGAGACCGGCCGCGCCGTGCTGCGCCGCGCCTTCGACCGCGGCGTCAGCCACTTCGACCTCGCCAACAACTACGGCCCGCCCTACGGCTCGGCGGAGAGCAACTTCGGCCGCTGGATGGACCTCGACTTCCGGCCGCACCGCGACGAGCTCGTCATCTCGTCCAAGGCCGGCTGGGACATGTGGCCCGGACCCTACGGCGACCAAGGCTCGCGCAAATACCTCGTGGCGAGCTGCGACGCCTCGCTGAAGCGCATGGGGCTCGACTACGTCGACATCTTCTACCACCACCGGCCCGACCCGAAGACGCCGCTGGAGGAGACCATGGGGGCGCTCGACCACCTCGTCCGCTCGGGCAAGGCGCTCTACGTCGGCGTGTCGTCCTATTCGCCCGCGCTGACGCGCGAGGCCCACGCCATCCTCAAACGGCTGGGCACGCCGCTGCTCATCCACCAGCCCTCCTATTCGATGCTGAACCGCTGGGTGGAGGACGAGCTGCTCGGCACGCTGGCCGAGATCGGCACCGGCTGCATCGCCTTCTCCCCGCTCGCCCAAGGGTTGCTGACCGACAAATACGTCCGCGGCGTGCCCGAGGGCTCGCGGGCCGCGAAGGGGGGCGGCTCCTTCTCGGCTGAGCTCGTCACCCAGGACAACATCGCCCGCATCCGGGCGCTCGCCGACATCGCCGCGGCGCGCGGCCAGACGCTGGCCCAGATGGCCATCGCCTGGGTGCTGCGCGACCCCCGCGTCACCTCGGCCCTGATCGGCGCCCGGTCGGTGGCGCAGCTCGACGATTCGCTCGACGCGCTGAAGAACACGGCGTTCAGCGCCGACGAGTTGTCGCGCATCGACCGCCACGCCACCGAGGGCGGCATCGACCTGTGGCGCAGCCAGTCGTCCCTCGCGCCGGCCTGAGACTTTGTAAATGAATGCCCATCTGCCGGGAAGCGGGACGAAATCCATCAACGTTTTCAATGGGCATTCAGGCGCAAAGTCGATACATTTACAAATTCTTGGCGGGCGCGCGCCGTGCCGGTGACGCTTGAAGGGTCGTGCCACTGCGGCGCGGTCCGCTTCGCCTGCGAGAGCCACACGCCGCAGCCCTACCAGCGCTGCTACTGCGCGGTGTGCCGCAAGACCGCGGGCGGGGGCGGCTACGCGGTCAACATCATGGCGACCAACGCTTCGATGCGGATCGAGGACGCCGACGGCGCCCGGCGCGTCTACCGCGCCACCCTCGCGGACGGGGACGGCGCCTCCTTCACGTCGCCGGCCGAGCGGAGCTTCTGCTCGCGCTGCGCGGCCGCGCTGTGGCTGTGGGACCCGCGCTGGCCGGAGCTGATCCACCCCTTCGCGTCCGCGGTCGACACGGCGCTGCCGGTGCCGCCGGAGGGGACACACATTTTGCTCGAATCGAAGGCGCCCTGGGTCGTGCCCCAGCGCGGGGCCGGCGACGGCTGCTTCGACGACTACCCGGCCGAGTCGATCGAGGAGTGGCACCGGGCGCGGGGGCTGTGGGCGGACTGATCGCGCCCGCGGGCGATCGAGGCCAAGCGGCGAAACTTACGCGACTCCACCCCGTAACTGCCCCCAACGGGCCCCGCGCGGCCCTCCCCCGGGGGCCGTCGGACCATGATCACCGGCAAGCAGATCCGCGAAGCCCGCGCCCTGATGGGGCTGCAGCGGTCGAAGTTCGCCGAGAAGGCCGGCGTGCCGCACGCCATCCTGAAGCTCGCCGAGATGGCGGACGACGATTGCCCCGTGACGCTGGACCGCGCCCGGCAGATCCGCCGCGCCATCGAAGCGGCCGACATCGAGCTGTATGGCGAAGGCGCCGAGGCCGGCGTGCGGCGCAAGGTCGCCCGGACGGAGTGAGGATGCGGCCGCGCGACACCTCGAACCCTCGTCCCATCGGCGCGTTGACCGGCGCAGGACCGAGGGAGGGCGCGAGATGACGAAGCTGCCGAAGACGGGCGACACGGTGAAATGGGGCACCGCGGGCGGGGAAACCGAGGGCAAGGTCGAGAAGGTCGTGACCTCGACCACGAAGGTCAAAGGCCACACCGCCAAGGCCACGAAGGAGGAACCGCAGGTGCTGGTCAAGAGCGCCAAGTCCGGCAAGGAGGCCGTGCACAAGCCCGAGGAACTCAAGAAGAAGTGAAGCGTGGCGGGGCGCTGGCGCCGCGAGGAGACACCTCCTAATCTCGCGCCATGAGCACCCCGTTCCCCTTCGCGGCCATCGTCGGCCAGGACGAGATGAAGCTGGCGCTCGCGCTGTCGGCCGTCGATCCCGGCATCGGCGGCGTGCTGGTGATGGGCGACCGCGGCACCGGCAAGTCCACCGCCGTGCGGGGCCTCGCGGCCGTGCTGCCGCCGATCGACGTGGTGGAGGGTTGCGCCTATCGTTGCGACCCCGCCGATGCCGCCCCGCACTGCGACGAGGGTAAGGCGGCCCGCGCCCGCGGCCCGTTGCGGGGCCGGCCGGCGCCCGTCGCCGTGGTGGACCTGCCGCTCGGCGCCACCGAGGACCGCGTCGCCGGCGCCCTCGACCTCGAACGCGCGCTCGTGGCGGGCGAGGCACGGTTCCAGCCCGGCCTGCTGGCCCGGGCGCACCGCGGCTTCCTCTACGTCGACGAGGTGAACCTCCTCGAGGACCACATCGTCGACCTCCTGCTCGACGTCGCGGCCTCGGGCGAGAACGTGGTGGAGCGCGAGGGGCTCAGCCTGCGCCACCCCGCCCGCTTCGTCCTGGTCGGCAGTTGCAACCCCGAGGAGGGCGAGCTCCGGCCCCAGCTGCTCGACCGCTTCGGCCTCGCGGTCGAGATCCGCACGCCGACCGACATCGCCACCCGCGTCGACATCGTCCGCCGCCGCGACAGCTTCGACGCCGATCCCGCCGCCTTCGCGGCCGGTTGGGCGGGGCGGGACGCAGACTTGCGCGAGCAGCTCGCGGCGGCGCGGGGGCGGCTCGCCGGGGTGGACGTGCCGGACGCGGCGCTGGCCGCGGCGGCGCGCCTCTGCGTGGCGCTCGACACCGACGGGCTGCGCGGCGAACTCACCATGCTGCGGGCCGCCCGCGCCCTGGCGGCGCTCGACGGCGACGCGACGGCCGGCGAGTCTCACCTGCGCCGCATCGCCCTCATGGCGCTGCGGCACCGGCTGCGCCGCGACCCGCTCGACGCCGTGGGCTCCGCGGCGCGGGTGCTGCGCGCCATGGACGAGGTGATGCCGGCCGAAGCGGCCGCGGGCCTCGTGCC
>CAXTFP010000135.1:0-7559 GCA_964243135.1 uncultured Lichenihabitans sp. | reverse complement strand
AAGCCCTCGACGCGCAGCAGGGTCAGGGCCGGCCCGCCGCCGCCGGCCGGGAGGTGGGCCGCGCCCGTCATCTCGAAGGGCGAGCCGACGGCCCGCGTCAGCGCCGCCACGGCCCGCGCGTCGTCGAGGCCGCGGAAGAGCAGCGTCACCGCGGTCTCGGGGCGGGGCGCGACCTTGAAGGTCACTTCCGTGAGGAAGCCCAGCGTGCCATGGGCGCCGCATTCGAGCTTGACGAGGTCGAGTCCCGTCACGTTCTTCATCACCCGGCCGCCCGACTTCACGGCCTCGCCGAGCCCGTTGACGAAGCGCACGCCGATGAGGTGGTCGCGCACGGCGCCCGAGGCGAAGCGGCGCGGGCCCGACGCATTGGCCGCCACGAGGCCGCCGACCGTGGGCTCGCCCGCCGTGCCGTAGAGCCGCCGGTGGTCCATCGGCTCCACGGGCAGCCTCTGGCCCTGTGCGGCCAGCGCGGCTTCGAGTTCCCGGACCGGCGTCCCGGCGCGCGCGCCGACCACGAGCTCGGAGGGCTCGTAGAGCGTGATGCCGGTGAGACGGGCCGAGGACAGGACATCGGTCGCGTTCGACGGACGGCCGAGCCCGGCCCGCGTGCCGCCGCCCCGCAGCGCGAGGGGCCGCTTCGCCGCCCGCGCCTCGGCGACGGCGTTCCGCGCCTCGTCCTCGCTCGCGGGCTCGCGCAGGCTCACTCGGCCGCCCGGGGCAGGGGCGCGCGGGGCGCGGCCGGCACGCGGCCGTCGAGCGGGAACACCTTGGCGGGGTTGAGCAGCCAGCCGGGGTCGAAGGCGGCGCGCACGCGCATCTGCTGGGCGAGATCCGCCTCGCCGAACTGGTGGCGCATCAGGTCGCGCTTCTCGATGCCGACGCCGTGCTCGCCGGTGAGGCAGCCGCCGACCTCGACGCAGAGCCTGAGGATGTCGTTGCCGGCCTCCTCGGCCTTCTCCTGCTCGACGGGATCGTTGATGTCGTAGAGCACCAGCGGGTGGAGGTTGCCGTCGCCGGCATGGAACACGTTGGCGGCCTTGAGGCCGTAGCGGTCGGTGATCTCGCGGATGCGGCGCAGCACCTCGGGCAGCCGCCCCGTGGGGATGGTGCCGTCCATGCAGATGTAGTCCGCGACCCGGCCCGTGGCCCCGAAGGCGGACTTGCGGCCCTTCCAGATCGCGGCCGTCTCGGCGGCCGAGCGGCTCTCCTTGATGGTCACGACGCCGTGTTCCCGCGCGATGGCGATGTTCTTGCGGAGCTGCTCGGTCATGTCGCCCGGCGAGCCCTCGACCTCGATGATCAGCATGGCCTCGACGTCGAGCGGGTAGCCGGCATGGGCGAAGGCCTCGCAGATCGCGATCGCGACCCTGTCCATGTATTCCATGGCGACCGGCACGATGCCGGCCCCGATGATGGCCGACACGGTGTCGCCCGCCTCCTCGACGGAATCGAAGCCGAACAGCACCGGCTGGGCGCCCTCGGCGGCCCGCAGGATCCGCACCGTGGCCTCCGTGACGATGCCGAGCTGGCCCTCCGACCCCACCACGAGGCCCAGGAGGTCGAGCCCGCCCGCGTCCATGTGCCGGCCGCCGATGTCCACCACCGTGCCGTCCACCATCACCATGCGGACGCCGAGCACGTTGTTGGTGGTGACGCCGTATTTGAGGCAATGCGCGCCCCCGGAGTTCATGGCGATGTTGCCCGCGATGGTGCAGGCGAGCTGCGACGAGGGGTCGGGCGCGTAGAAGAAGCCCTCGTGCGACACGGCCCCCGTGATGGCGAGGTTGGTGACGCCCGCCTCGATGCGCGCGATGCGGTCGGCGAAGTCGACGTCGAGGATGCGGTTCAGCTTGCCCACCCCCACCACCACGGCGTCGAGCTGGGGGATCGCGCCGCCGCAGAGCGACGTTCCGGCGCCGCGCGGGATCACCTTCACGCCCTCGGCGTGGAGGAAGCGCATCACGCGCGACACTTCCTCGGTCGAGCGCGGCAGAACGACGGCGAGCGGCACTTGGCGGTAGGCGGTGAGCCCGTCCGTCTCGAAGGCGCGGCGCTCGTCCTCGCTGTCGACGATGCAGTCGGGGGGCAGCAGGGCCGCGAGGCCGGCCAGGATCTCCGGCCGCCGCGCCAGGACGGCGCCGTCGGGCTGCGGGAACGCGATGGCCGCCATGATGTCCTCCCCGGATAACTTATTACGGCAGAATATAGAGGCCGGGCCGGCGGTTGTGAACGGCGCCGATGCCCGGCGCCGGGGGGCGCGGGCCGGCCCGAAACCGGTTGTCGCTCACCCTGAGCCGGCCTATACCGGGGCCGGCCTCCGGCCGGGGACGCCCGGATCCGGAGGCTGGGGTCCGCGGCCGTCCGGGCCGCGACGGGGCCACATTGCCAGCACGGGCGAGATGACGGACCTCTACCACCACCCCCTCTGCCCCCATTCCCGTTTCATCCGCCTCATCCTCGGGGAGATGGGCATCGAGCCCGACCTCATCGAGGAGCGCGTCTTCGATCGCCGCCGCGACTTCCTCGTCATGAACCCCGCCGGCACCACGCCCGTGATGGCGGAGGGCACGCTCGGCGCCATCCCCGGCGCCGGCCCGATCTCCGAATATCTCGACGAGACGCGCGGCCTCGGCCTCGGCGACCGCCGCCTCCTGCCTGAGGACCCGGGCGGCCGCATCGAGACGCGCCGCCTGCTCGACTGGTTCAACGTCAAGTTCTTCTCGGAAGTGTCGGGCCACCTCATCACCGAGAAGGTGTACAAGCGCTTCATGACGCCCGAACAGGGCGGCGGCGCCCCGGACATGGACGCCGTGCGGGTGGCGCGCGCCAACATTCGCTACCACCTGCGCTACGTCGGCTTCCTCATCCGCAGCCGCAACTGGCTCTGCGGCGACCGGCTCAGCTACGCTGACCTCGCGGCCGCGGCCCACCTTTCCAGCATCGACTTCCTGGGCGACGTGCCATGGGCGGAGGACGAGACGGCGAAGTCCTGGTACGCGCGCATCAAGTCGCGCCCGTCCTTTCGCGCCCTGCTGGCCGACCGGGTGCCGGGCATCGTGCCGAGCCCGGTCTACGCGGACCTCGATTTCTGACGCCCTCCGCCGGGATCGCGGCGGGACCGGCCGACCTCAAAACGCGCATCGCGGCGCGGGCCGCGGCGCTCGGCTTCGACAGCTGCCGCGTGGCCTCGCCCGACGCGATCCCCGGGGCCGGCGCGCGGCTCGACGCTTGGCTCGCGGCCGGCCACCACGGCACCATGGACTGGATGGCCGAGACAGCGGCGCGGCGGGGCAGCCCGCGCTCGCTCTGGGCCGAGGTGCGCTCCGTCGTCATGCTGGGGCTGAACTACGGCCCCGAGGCCGACCCGCGCGCGGTTCTGGCGCGGCGCGATGCCGGCGCCGTGTCGGTCTACGCCCGGCATCGCGACTACCACGACGTGGTGAAGGGCAAGCTGAAGGAGCTCGCGGGCTTCGTGGCGCGGCTCGACGCGGGGGGCGAGGCGGCCGTCAAGGTCTTCGTCGACACCGCCCCCGTGATGGAGAAGCCGCTGGCCGAGGCCGCGGGGCTCGGCTGGGCCGGCAAGCACACCAACCTCGTGTCGCGCGACTTCGGCTCCTGGCTGTTCCTGGGCTCGATCTTCACGACGCTGCCGCTCGCGCCCGACGCGCCGGGCACGGACGCCTGCGGCTCGTGCCGGGCCTGCCTCGACGCCTGCCCGACGGGCGCCTTCCCGGCGCCGCACCGGCTCGACGCGCGGCGCTGCATCTCCTACCTCACCATCGAGCACAGGGGCCACGTCGCGCCCGAGTTCCGCCCGCTGATGGGCAACCGCATCTACGGCTGCGACGACTGCCTCGCGGCCTGCCCCTGGAACAAGTTCGCCCAGGCCGGGCGCGAAGCGAAGCTGCGGGCGCGGGACGACCTCGCGGCGCCGCCGCTCGACGCGCTGTCCCGGCTCGACGACGCGGGCTTCCGGGCCGTGTTCTCGGGCAGCCCGATCAAGCGCATCGGCGTCGACCGCTTCCTGCGCAACGTGCTCATCGCCATCGGCAATTCGGGCGACGCCGCCCTCGCGCCGCGCGCCGTGGCGCTGCTCGCCCATCCGTCGCCGCTGGTGCGGGCCATGGCGGTCTGGGCCGGGCGACGCCTGATCGGGGCCGAGCGCCTCGCTGCGGAGGCGCCGGGGCGCCGCGCCGCCGAGACGGACCCGGACGTGGCGGCCGAATGGGCGTGATCGATTCTGACCAAATGGCTTCGAAAGGCCCCCGGCCTTTTGCAGGTTTGGGGGCAGAGCCCTGAATCGATACACAATAAATGTTTCCGGAACTCCGCATGAACCTCTTCGTCTTCGGCATCGGCTACACGGCGGGACACTACCTGCGCCACCACGCCGGCCACTTCGACCGCGTGTCCGGCACGGTGCGCTCGGACGTCCGGATCGCCGACCTCGCGCGCGACCGCATCGCGGCGCACCGCTTCGACCCGCCCGAAGCCGACCCCGCCATCGGCGGTGCGCTGGCCGAGGCCGACGCGCTGCTGGTCTCCGTGCAGCCGGGCGGGGAAGGCGACCCGGTGCTCCGGCACTTCGCCGCCGCGATCGAGGCCGCCCCTCGCCTGCGCCGCATCGCCTATCTGTCGACCATCGGGGTCTACGGCGACCACGGCGGCGCCTGGATCGACGAGGACGTTCGCCCCGTGCCGGAAAGCGAGCGCGGCCGGCATCGCCTCGCCGTCGAGGACGAGTGGCTGGCGCTCGGCGCCCGCACCGGCCGGCAGGTGGCGGTGCTGCGGCTCGCCGGCATCTACGGGCCGGGCCGCAACACGGTCGAGGACCTGCGCGACGGCTCGGCCCGGCGCATCGGCAAGCCCGGCCAGGTGTTCAACCGCATCCACGTCGACGACATCGGCCGCGCGGTCTCGGCCGCGCTGATGAAGGACGGCGTCGGCGGGGCCTGGAACATCGCCGACGACGAGCCCGCCCCCGCGCCCGACGTGGTGGCCTACGGGGCGAAGCTGCTCGGCGTCGCGCCGCCCCCCGTCATCCCCTTCGCCGAGGCGGAGCTGTCGCCCATGGCGCGCAGCTTCTACGGCGCCAACCGCCGCGTCTCCAACCGCGCCATGAAGGAGGGCCTCGGCGTGACGCTCGGCTACCCGACCTACCGCGACGGCTTGGCGGCGCTGGTGGGCCACGACGGCGGGGAAGGTTAGGGCGACCATCGCGGCGGCCGGTGAGTTCCCGCCCTTCTCCCGCCTGCGGGAGAAGGGCGGGAACCTCCAGCCTCGATGCTGTGCGATACGATGATCCCCTTGCGAGGGAGAAACATCGCGAGCCGTCACGAACGCCCTCCTTTGCGCCCGCCCAATTCGTACCGATCTGCCATCCACACGGATGGTCTGAGGATGGTCAAAGTGGCGGGACGAGACGGGGAAACGCGGCCCAAGCCGGCCGACAGCGAGAAGATCACGATCAACCTCGGCTTCGTCGACCTCGGCCATATCGACCTCTTGGTGCGGGACGGCTTCTACGCCAATCGCACGGATTTCATCCGCACCGCCATCCGCAACCAGCTCGACCGCCACGGCGAGGCCGTGCGGCAGTCCGTGGCCCGGAAGAGGCTGAGCCTCGGCCTGTCGCACTACAGCCGTCGCGACCTCGAAGCCGTGAGGGCCGCGGGCGAGACGCTGGACATCCAGGTGCTCGGCCTCGCCACCATCGCGCCGGACGTCACGCCCGAACTGGCGCGCGACACCATCGCCTCGGTCCAGGTGCTGGGTGCGCTGCACGCCAGCGCCGCCGTGAAGGACGCGCTCCGCGACCGCACGACTTGACCGCCTTTCCCATCATCGAAGGACCACGCCCATGATCGCCGACCTCAAGTTCGACCTCGGCCGCCTGCCCCGTCTCGCCGCCCTGGCGCGCCTGCACGACGCGTTGCCGAAGGCGACCTCGCTCGGCGGGCCTGGAGCCGGCGCGCTGCCCCCGGCGATGCGCGACATGCTGGACCGCCTCGCGGCCCTGAAGCCCGGCGCCGGCCTCTGCGAGATGGGGCCGCGCGGCCCGCTCGGCGGCGGCGCCGTCCCAGTGCCGGAGGGCGCGCGCTTCGAGGAGTTCACCCACCGCGGCGGCGCGGGCACGATCGGCTGCAAGCTTTACGTGCCGAGCCGCGGCGCGGGGTCGGGCCTGCCGCTCGTCGTCATGCTGCACGGCTGCACGCAGTCACCGGAGGACTTCGCGGCGGGCACGCGGATGAATGAGGTCGCCGAGGCGGAGGGCGTGCTGGTCGCCTACCCGCGCCAGACCGCGTCGGCCAACGCCCAGAAGTGCTGGAACTGGTTCGACGCGGAGGATCAGGCGCGCGATCGCGGCGAGCCCGCGCTGATCGCCGGCCTGACGCGCGAGATCGTGTCGCGGTTCGGCGCCGACCCGGCCCGGGTCTACGTGGCGGGCCTGTCGGCTGGCGGGGCGGCGGCCGCCATCATGGCTCAATGCTACCCGGACCTTTATGCCGCGGCCGGCGTCCATTCGGGCCTCGCCCGGGGCGCCGCAACCGACATGCCCTCCGCCTTCGCGGCCATGCGGCAGGGGGCCGCCCCGCGCGCCGGCGCCCGGGGCCGCAGGCCGATCCCCACCATCGTGTTCCACGGCGACGCCGACCGGACCGTCCACCCGTCGAACGGCGACCACGTGCTGGCGCAGGCGCGCGCCGGGGCGGCGCTGAGCGCGACCGTGACGCGGGGGCGCTCGGCCGGCGGCCTCGCCTACACGCGGACGGTCGAGTCCGACGCCGCCGGGGTTGAGGCGCTGGAACTGTGGGAGCTGCACGGCGCCGGCCACGCGTGGTCGGGCGGGAGCGCGGCCGGATCCTACACGGAGCCGCGCGGGCCGGACGCGAGCCGCGAGATGCTGCGTTTCTTCCTCCGCCACCGCGTCGGCGGGGCCTGAGCCGCTTTCGGGCTGACCAGCTCGGGCCAACCCTCTCCACCGCTCGTTCCCGCGAAGGCGGGAACCAATCGCTCGATGTCCGGCCGCAGGCCGGTCCTCTGCCTGCAACCGCACGGCATGCGGAGCGCGATCGAGAGTGTCGGCCTACGGCCGCCTCCTCGCGCTGGATTCCCGCATGCGCGGGGACGAGCGGTGAGGTGAGGGGAAATCATCAGGCGATGCGGGTCGACAGCGGCGGCAGGCCGGCGATACGGCCGTCGAGCCGGTCGCCCCGCACCACGGCGCCGACGCCCTCGGGCGTGCCGGTGAAGATGAGGTCGCCCGGCTCCAACCGGACGAGGCCCGACAGGGCCGCGACCGTTTCGGGCACCGACCAGATCATCCGGCTCACGTCCGAGTCCTGCCGCACGGCGCCGTTGACAGTGAGGGTGATGGCGCCGCTCGCCATCGGGCCGCAGTCGCCCACGGGCACGAGGTCTCCGATGGGCGCGGAGGCGTCGAAGCCCTTGCTCATGTCCCAGGGGCGCCCGGCCTTCTTCGCGTGGCCCTGCAGGTCGCGCCGCGTCATGTCGAGTCCGACCGCGAAGCCCCACAGGTGGGCGGAGGCGTCCTCGGC
>CAXTFP010000134.1:3292-7697 GCA_964243135.1 uncultured Lichenihabitans sp. | reverse complement strand
TGTCCGCTCGCCCGCGCTCTGCCTCCAGCGTGCATGGAGCAGCCAACTGGACGACATCGGCCGAGGGGGTAATGTGCACGCCCATCACCACTCCCCGACCCTGAACAGCATCACCAGCACGTCGAGCGCAGCGGCGAGGAGCAGCAGCTCGCCGGGCAGGGCCGCCTCATCAACGAACACGATGCGATCCAGCATCGCCACGGTACGCCCGGCCCGCGCCTGCCTGGATCGCTCCGCCACGGCGGCATCCAGCGCACGCCGTGCCCCGCCGGCCGTCACCGCCACGCGCGCCAAGCCGAGCCCACCTTCGACACCGGCCAGCATGGCCCCGTGTTCCTAGCGCAGCGCCGCGATGGCGCCGTCGCTCATCTCCTCCGCCGAGCAGCCCGCCTCGATGTCGTAGAGGCAGCTCCGGGCCGAGCGGCGCGGCAGGCCCATCATGCGGTCGAACCGGCCCCGCAGGCGCCCGTAGGCCTCGGCCGCGTTGAACTGCCGATCCGTCAGCTCGCGCCCCAGCCGCAGCCGGCCGATCACTGTGCCCCAGCGCGGATCGCCGATGCCTCGCAACGCCGCCTCCATCGTGCGCTTGATGGCGGTCGGCGGCGGGGTGTGGACGTCCCGGAGGTGGGGCGGCTTGATGCGTCCGCTCTCGTAGCGCGCGCCGGCGATGGGCTTGCGTCCGGACTTCGCCATCAGCGTGCCCCGTCCTGTCCCGTCAACATCGGCCCCACGATCAGCCCGCGCTTGAGCACCCGGGCGAGGTTGTGGAGCGCGTTGCCGTCGACCGCGGCCGGCATTCCGCGAGATGAAGGCTCGCGCCAGTTCTGGGTTCGCCATGGCCTCGCGATACAGGTCCGCCGTGTTGCGGATCCCGGCCTGCCGGAGCGTGTTGCCGAGGTAGGCCACCGCGGCGCCCATGCCGGCGATCCCGGCCGCTTTCCAGCCCATGCTCTCCAGCTTCTCCAGGCCCAGGCTGATCGCCTCGACCGCGACGAGGCCGACCGAGATGTGGCGCCCGCCGGTCTTCTCGACCTTGTCGAGCGCGGCCAGGAAGTTCTTCGCGCTGTCCGACCCGCCCTTGATCGCGGTCGACGTCCGCCAGCGCATGCCCTCCTCCGCGTCCCGCGCCAGGGCGCCGAACGTGGTCCTCTGGTCGTGGGGGTACAGTTCGCCCAACGTGTCGCGGTTACTATTGATGAAGGAGATCAGCTTCGCGCTCGACAGCCTGCCGTCGGCGTTCATGGGGGTCCGCACGATCCAGTCCGCGCCGGCCTTGCGCAGGCCCGCCAGCGCCTCGGGGTCGCCCGACACGCTCGTCACCAAGCCCCGCATCCGTGCCGCGCCGCCCGTCCCCGTGTGGAGGAAGCTGCCGACGGCGTTCTCCACCTCCGTCGAGGCGATGGCGTTACCCGCCACCTTCCCAAACTGGCCGGCCAGGGTCGCCTTGGCGGCCGAGACGACGCCCCGCGCGACCGACTTCCCGGCCCGCATGTCGGCGGCGCTCTGGGCATCGAGGGCGCGGTCGGAGGCCCGCCGGTCGGCGATGGACGACGCCACCCCGGCGCGGTCCGCCTGCCCCTCCGCCCGGTCGTTGGCCTTCCGTTCGGCCAGGAGGGCGTTCACGTCCGCCCTGTCGGCCGCTGTCGCCTGCTTCAGGCCCTCGCGCCGCTGGACGTTCTCGACGATCGCCTGGCGGGCCGCCTCTTTCTGCGACGCAGCGAGGGCAGCCTTGTGCGCGGCCCCGAGGTCGACCAGCGTCTGTTCGGCGTGAGCGGCCGTGTCGAACCGCGAGGAGAAGCCGGGCCTCACGTAGTCGAGCGCCCGCAGTGCCGGACCGTAGCCCTCGGCCGACTTCCAATTCGCGAGGGCTGCGGCGGGCAACATGCCGTTGCCCAAGGTCGCCTTGCGGAGGGGGTTCAAGGCGGCGTCCTGCATCGCGGTCAGCGCCTCGGGGTCGTCCTTGGCAGCCGTGATGTAGGCGCGGGCGGTCTCGTACCCCTCCGGCCCCGCCTTGATGGCGCCTTTGACGAAAGCGGCGTCGCTGCGGGCGTACTGCCCCGCGTAGCCGGTGGTCCGCAGGCCGGGGCCGACGATCGGGTTCTTGTAGGCCTTGGCGTAGGCCGCATAGGCGGCGTTGGCCTCCCGGAGCCGATTGGCCGCGCCCTGGTCGAAGTTGGGCGTCCGGCCCGAGTTCTCCGGCGGCGGCAGGGTGATACCGCTCGGGCCCTCGATGTCGTCGCGGCTGTAGGCGTCGAGCGGCGGCCGCTCCGGCACCATGCCGAACCGCGAGCGCGTGCCGAACTCGCCCCGGGCCGAGGCATGGGCCTCCTTCGCCTCGTCATAGGCCGCCCAGGCCGCGGCGGCGTCCCCGTCGCGCACCGAATGCACCGGCCGGTCGCCCGACACGGCGTCGAGGAGGTCGTTGGGGTGGGTTTCCGCCATCGCGCGGGCCGTGTCTGCCCCCAAGTAGCCTGCCTCGGCCGCCATCAGCCTCATGCGGTCCTGGCTGACGCCCTGGCCGGGCTTGGCGATCAGGTCGTGCAGGCCCATCGAGCGGAGGTCGCCGCCGGGGTCCGTCATGCCGCCGTGGGCCCGGATGAACGCCTGGAGGTGCTGCGGCCGGGGCATGTCGGGACGCCGGGGCGCCCGCAGGGGGCCGTCGGGGTCGAAGGCGGGCGCGTCGGGGCGGGAGCCTGCCCCTACTTCGCGCGGGGCGGTGCCTCGGCTGCCAGCCGGCGATAGGCCCGAATTTCCCGAAGCATATCCAACGCTCCCGCGGCCCGATACTTGCGCTCCAGATGATTCAAAAAAGCCGACCGTTCCTGCATCGGGATACGCTGGATCTCCCGTTCCAGTCGCTGCCCGGGCTTGTGGCTGTTGGGCGGCGGCGTCCCACTCATCGGTATCCGCTCTCAGCCGCGCCGCGATCGTGTCTTCCAGCGCCATCCTGCCGGCGTCGACCTGGCGCGCTTCCCACGCCGCATGGTTGTCGGCGGCGTTGTTCATCGCATCCTTCACGGCGCCCTTCAACGCCGAGAGCCGCGCCCAGGCCGGGCTTTCGCCCGAGGCCCGCCGCTCCGTCGACATCGCGGCCGAGAGATCCGTGTCGAGCGCGTGCACCATGCCATAGGACGCCACGCCCGGCAGGGCCGTGGCCCGGCGGAACAGGGGCGTCTCGGCCGGCGTCAGCTCCGACCCGTTGGCCTTGAGCCCGTCGAGGATCCACGTCGCCTTGTCGCCGACGGGCGTCGCCACGAGGGCCAGCGTCCCGTTCGGGTCCACCTTGGCGTAGAGGTCGCGGTGCAGTCCCTTCGCCCCCGCGCGCACCGCCTCGATGGAACTCCGCAGCGTCGAGCCGAGATCGCTGGCGTCGATCGGCCCGCCAACGAGGGGCGCCGCTGCGCTCTGGGCTGCCCCGAGCTGCGCGGAGTGAGCCTCGGCGAACCGCTGCACGAGGGCGTCGTGCGCGACCTGCCGGTCCGCGTCGGCTGCATCCTTCGCGTCGCCCGACGCCTGCCCGCGCGCGATGGTGCGGTCGGCGAGGTCTGCGCGCTGCTGCCCCGCGAAGTCGGCGCCGGCCTGCGTCCGGTCCGCCTGTCGGGCGTCGAGGGGGGATCGCTGCTGGTCGGCGAAGGACTGTGTCGACGAGGCCCGGCTCGACACGGCGTCGGCATGGGCCGCGGTCAGCCGGTCCTCCGCGTCCCGCGCCGCGGCATCGATCGCGTCCATGCGCTGCCGGATCGCCTGCCCGGGCGCGAAGACGTCGACGGTCGGCTGGAGACCCTGCAAGGCCGCGACCTGCGCGGCCGACTGCCTGCGGTCCACCGAGTTGAAGTGGGTCGGGGCCGACCCGTCCGTCAGCTTCTCGGCCTTTGTGTTCCGCAGCGCCTTCTCGGCCTCGAAAAGCCCCTGGTCAGTGCCGATCTGGCCGGCGAAGGTCTGTGGTGAGCCGGGAACGGCCGGCTCCGGCGCTGGTTGCGCCACCGCGGCGCGCACGGCCGCGGGGTCGTCCGCCGCGTCCAGGATGAGCCCGCCGACCTGGTTCTCCCGCGCGCGCCGGACCGCCGGGCCGATGACGGGCGCCTTGTTGAGCAGGGTCGAGCCGCCCACCACCGGCCCCAGGGCGCTCGCGGCCTTTGAGGCCGTGGCCTCCGCCAGCGGCGGCGCCACGAGTCCCGCGGCCAGCCCCGCCAAGGAATCGCCCGTCAGGTCGGTCGCGGCCTGCCCGACGCCGCCCGCAACCACCATAGCGGGGGCCTGCCGCGCCAGCGCGCCCACCACGGCGGCGGCCTACGCCGTGCGCGAGTTGGTGGCCGATATGGTGGAATTGCACGATGCGCTGGGTGGGGACCCCGCCGTCTGGGCGGGCCACGACTGGGGCAGCCCTGTCGTCTGGGCACTGGCG
>CAXTFP010000134.1:0-3282 GCA_964243135.1 uncultured Lichenihabitans sp. | reverse complement strand
GGCCTTGCCGGCGGTGCCGGGGGAGATCGCGCCTCCGCCCGGCCCGAAAGCCCCCACCGCGCCCTCGACGGCCGCCTGTCCGACGCGGCCCAGCTCCGACGTCGGGACGTATTCGCCCGTCTTCGCCAGGATGGGCCCCGACACGTCCTCCGGCGCCGGCAAAACATTCCGCGGGTCCGACAGCCGCGCCACGGTCGGCCCGGCGATCGATCCCGCCTGCTGCGCTGCCTTCTTCTTCGCCAGATCCGCCAGGACCTCTTCGACCGGCTGGCCGGTGATGGCGCTCTCAGCCCTTGCCATGAGGTAATCGACGGTGCCCCCGAGGCCGCCGACGAACCCGACCGACTGGCCCACGCCCTTGATCGCGGCCGTCCCAGCACCCTTGAGGGCGCCCGCCACGTAGCCGTCGTCCGCGCTGTTCGACAGCGCCCCGCCCGGGTGCGGCGTCGGCGAGGGAAACGCGTCCTCCAGGGAGAAGCTGCCATCCAGCGCGTCGGCGTCCGCTGGGGCCGGTGTCGTCGAGGTAGCGGCACCGCGAGCCGGCGCGAAACCGGCGTCCAGCACGGCCGCAGAGCCCGCGATCGGCGCGTCGAGCGTCGAACGGGACGGCGGCTGCCGCCCGCCGCGGATCGTCAGGGGCCGCGGCGCGTCAGCGTCGGCCGAGCCTGCGAATGGATCGTGGTCGACCGGCACGAAGACGGGACCACCCCCGCCCGAGCCGTCCGAAAAGGAGATCGCGGGTGCCGTGGCCGGGGCCGCGGGGGCGTCGCCGTCGGAGGCGAACGGATCGTGGTCGACGGGCGTGAAGGTCGGCATCAGCGCGTCACCTGGAGGAACTTGCCTTGCCGGCTGGGGTCGGGGACGTACCAGTTGCCGTCGGGGGCCTGCCGGGCGCCCGGGGCCGGCGCGGTGGCCGAACCGCCCCTCCCGCGTCCGCCGTCTCCCGCGCCCAGCGCCGGTGCGGTCGGGCCGCCGAACGGCACCATGCGGCCGGCCGAGGCCGACCAGCGCGCCTTGCCCTTGGCGGTCTGGTACGCCTGCCCGTCCACCAGCTTGTCGGCGGAGGGCTGCGGCAGGCCGATCGGCGCGATGTCTTTTCCGGCGGCCGACACGTAGGCGCCGAGCGGGTGCTTGTCGGCCCACGACGTCTGGAAGTCGGCGTCGTCGGCCGCGCCCTTGTTGCCGTGATACCACTGCGAATAGTCGCGGTAGTTCTGGTCGTACCACCGCTTCGTGCCCTGCATCTGGGCGATCATCGCGGCGTTGGCCTCGGGCTGGAGGTCGGGGTTCGGGTTCGAGTTGATCGCGCTCTGCACCTCGGCGGCATACTGCTTGTTGCCTTGCTCCCTCGTCGACGAGAGCACGTTGGCGTAGGTGTCTTTCGCGAACTCCTGCATCGCTCCCGGGTTGAGCGTGGCCGAGTTGGGGACGGTGATACCCATCGAGCGCAGGTTCGCCGCGGCCTCGTTGAAGGCGGTCGAGTTGGCGCCGGTCTGGTAGTTCTCCAGCAGGCTCGACATGGCGTCGAGGCGCTGGCTCGCCACTTGGCGCTCCTGATAGGCCTTCGAGCCGTCGTTGAGCTTGGCGAGCAGGTTGCCCTGGCCGGTGGTGACGTAGCCGGGCTGCGCGCTCACGATCGGCTTGCCGGCCTGTGCCGAAGCCAGGGCGTCGGACTGCGGGATCATGATCGTGGAACCGTCGGCCTGGACGGACGGCACCAGCGAAAGCCTGTTGCGCTCCGTCGCCTCGGCGCCGGCCTTGGCGCCCGCCGCCGCGATGGCACCGGGGCTGTTCGCGGCGGCGTAGCGATCGTCGGCCCGCGCCTGTGCCAGCGTCATGTCGTTGCGGAACTTCTGTGCCGCGTCGAGCTGTTCCTGGACCTGTTTCGCCCGGTTCTGCCAGATCGCGATCCGGGGGTCGCCCTCCACGAAGCGGCCCGCCCGGTTCTGCACGTCGGTGACGTAGCGGGCGCCGCCGCCCGGCTCGCGATAGCCCTGCGGCAGGGACGGGAGGTCGGGGCCGGTCGGGGCGGCCGGTGCCGCGCCGGCTGACGCTCCGCCCTGCCCAGCGCTGCGCTGGTAGGAGCCCCACAGCGCGAGGTCGGCGGCGTTGCCCTGGCCGTTTCGGAGACGGGCCAGCGCCGCCGCGGTCTCGGGCGGGGGGCCGTTGGCAGGGGCCAACGCGGGAGCAGTGGCGGGCTGTGCCGGCGCTCCCTGGAGCGCGGGGGCGCCGCCGCCGAAGCTGATCGGCTGTGCTCCGCCACCCTGCGAAGCCAAGCCGGCGCCTGGGGTCGGGGTACTCGTCGTCACCCGGGGAAGCCCAGGGCCGCCCTGCGGCGTCGGCGTCCCCTTGAGCAGTGGGTGGATGCCCGTCGGCGGGGTGTCCTGGGTTTGTGCCGGCACGCCGTCGAGCGTGCCGGGCGAGGCCATGCCAGCCGCCGCGGGCTGGGCCTGCTGCGTCGTGTAGCGCGTGACCGTATCCTGCGCGGCCGTGACGGCGCGCTGCGCGGCCGGCGACAGAGATGCGGGGTCGTAGTTTTCGGTCACCGTGATGAGTTTCCGCGCTTGGTTCACCTGGGAATCGGTCACGGGCGCGTCGGAAGGGGCCGCGCCACCTGCGCCCGGGGAGGATGATGCGTCGGCGCCCTCGAAGGAGATGGGCTGCGCCTGCCCGCCGGCCAGGGCCGCGGTGGAGGCTGCCGCCTGCCCGGGCGCTTCAGGCTGACCGGCGCCGCCCTGAGCGCCTCGCACCGCCCGCGCGGCGGGGCCGAGCCCAGCGGCGAATTTCTGGATGTAGGCCGGAACGGTGGTGCCGAGCGCATCCGCCGCGTTGCCCGCGCGGGCGATCGGCTTCCCCGAGAACCACACCGACGCGGCGTCCATCGGGTTGCCGTATTTGTCGACGGACTGCCCGAACTTGGCCCTGAAAACCGCATCCTGTGCTTGGGGATTGGCAAGGAAGTCGTCCGCGCTCATCGCCTTGCCCAGGACCTCCTTGGTCCAAGAGGGGATATTGCTGCCCATCACCTGAAACCGGCCGTAGGCCCGGTCGCCCGACTTCGTCACGACGCCCTTGACGTCGTACCGGTTGCCACTTTCCAGGGAGCCGATCGAGTGGGCATAGATGTCGAGGGGATCGCCACCAGCGCCAGCCGTCGCCGTGGACGAGGCGGCGCCACCCGCGGCAGCGCCGGCCGGGATCGCGGTCGCACCCTGCCCGCCGATGCCAACCTGCCCGACCCCGGCATAGCCGGCGCCCGCCTGCCGGCCGTAGCTGTCCCCG
>CAXTFP010000133.1:0-7789 GCA_964243135.1 uncultured Lichenihabitans sp. | reverse complement strand
GCGCTGAAGCGCAACTGCCGCCGCATGGCCGCGACCGGCATGGCCGCGATGTCGTAGCGCATCCAGGCGACGGCGCGCTGCACGCAGATCGGCAGGAGGAGGCACGGCGCCTGGAGGGTCAGGAACGGGGGCGCGATCCCGTGATGGGTGAAGGCCAGCGCCAGGACATTGACGCCGAGCAGCAGGAACAGCAGCGGCACGGTGTTCTGCAGCGCGCCGAGCCGCGCCCGCATCAGGACGGGATCCCGATTCGCAGAGGTCACGATTGATCGCAGGCGTGCTGGCAGCATCGCGAAGGTCCTCGCTCGAGCCGCCATCTGACGCGACGCGGGGCTAAGACTTCAAGAACGGCGTCAGCTCCAACTTGAACGAAGGTAAAGAGAACTCCTCGTCCCGCGTCCGTCGTCGAGGATCTTCTGCATCCACAGAAGGTCGAGGTAGCGCCCGAACTTGAAGCCCACCTCCGGCATGGTGCCGACGGCCTCGAAGCCGAAGCGCCGGTGCAGCGCGATCGAGGGCGCGTTGGCGGCGTCGAGGCCGCCCACCATCGCGTGCTTGCCCATCGCCCGGGCCCGCTCGATCAGCGCCGGCATCAGCCGCCCCGCCACGCCGCGCCGCTGCTGGGCCTCCGCCACGTAGACCGAGTGCTCGACCGTGCGGAGGTAGCCGTCGTGCGGGCGGAAAGGGCCGAAGGACGCGTAGCCCAGCAGCGCGTCGCCCTCGGCCGCCACCAGGAAGGGAAAGCCCTGCGCCTGCCGCTCGGCCACGAAGGCGCGCCGGTCCTCGATGCCGACGGGGTGGTAGGCGAAGTTCGCCGTCGAGGTCTCGACCACGCGGTTGTGGATCGCCAGGATGGCCGGCAGGTCGGCCTCGCCGGCATCGCGGATCACGGTGCCCGTCACTGCGCGCCCTCCCCGGGCTTCGGGGCCAGGGCCCGCGCGCGGCGCCGCGCGTTGCCCTCCGCCCAGTCGAGCTCCTCCTCGATGTCGCGATAGGCGTCGTCGCCGATCTCGCGGGTGCGGCGCAGGCGCAGCAGCGTGTCGCGCTCGGCCGCGATGGCGCTCATACGCAGGTGGCCGAACACCTTGGGCCGCAGGTGGCGCATGGCCTCGTCCTGCAGCACGACGTCATATTCCTTGCGCAGGATCCGCGCCTCGGGCTCGTCGTTGCCGTCGAGCGAGCGCAGGGCCGCGCGCGTGGCCTCCTGCCGGGCGAGGTCGCGCTCGCGGTCGGCGCGGCCGTCGTCCGCCAGGGCGAGCCAGCGCAGGAGCGGCCCCAGCGTCAGCCCCTGGATCACCAGCGTGCCGAGCACCACCGTGAAGGCCGCGATGACGACGAGGTCGCGCAGGCCGGCGTCGGCGAACTCGCCCCCGAAGGGCAGCGCCAAGGCCGTGGCGAGCGTCAGCAGCCCGCGCATGCCGCTCCAGCCCACCACCAGCGCGCTCTTGTAGCTGTGGCGGGCCGGCGTACGCCGCTCGGGCGGGAGCATTACCCGTTCGACCAGCCGCACCAGCACGTTGTACGTGAAAGTCCAGCCGAGCCGCACCGCGATGACCGTGCCCAGGATGGCGAGGCCGAAGGGCGCGTAGCGGGAGAAGCCGCCGGGAATCGCGTCGCCCATATCCTGGAGCTGCAGGCCGATGAGCAGGAAGGCCAGCGCGTTCAGCACGTAGACCGCCACCTCCCACACGGCGAGCGAGCCACGGCGGTTCTCGGCCCCCTGCCGGCTCGGCGTCAGCCGCGCCAGCACCACGGCGTAGACCACGACGGTCAGAACGGTCGAGGCGCCGAGCTTCTCGGCCAGGATCCAGACCGCGAAGGTGCCGACGAACTGGGTGACGACCGACACAGCCAGATCGTCGAGCCGCGCCGTCAGCAGCAGGTAGAGACGCGCCAGGACGTAGCCCAGCACGAGGCTGCCCAGCGAGCTCGCCAGGAGCAGCGGCACGGCGTTCCACGGCGTCATGGCCGTGCCGAGCCCGACGCCGACCGCCAGGCGGTAGACCAGCAGCGCGCTGGCGTCGTTGAGCAGGCCCTCCCCCTCCAGAATCACCATGAGGCGGCGCGGCGGCGACAGGCGGCCGAGCACGGCCGTGGCCGAGACGGGGTCGGGCGGCGCCACGATGGCGCCCAGCGCCACCGCGGCCGCCCAGGGCATCTCGGGCACGAGGGCGCGGGCCACGAGCGCCACGGCCGCCACCGTCAGCGCCACGGCGACGAGCACGAGGCCCGTCACCGGCACCCAGTTCTCGCGCAGGTCGCGCGGCGAGGTGTCGAAGGCGGCGTCGAGGATCACGGGGGCCACGAACAGCGTCAGCGCGAGGTCGGGGTCGAGCCGCACGCCCGGCACCTCCACGGGCGCGACCGCGAGGGCCGTGCCGGCCAGAGCCAGCAGCACGGGATAGGGGGCGCCGATCCGGTCGGCCAGGGCGGTCAGGACCGCGCCGCCGAGCAGCAGCGCGATGATCAGTTCGAACAACAGCATGGCGCGAGCTTAACCGCGCCCCACCCCCGACGATAGCGCCGAGACGGGCTGGCGCGCCGCATCCGCGCCGGAGCCGCGTTTGCGCCCGCGCCTCATGAGGCCTAGAAGTCGGGGCTCGGCGGGGCCCGATCGGAGCGGACTTTCATCATGGGAAACCTCGGCTTACGCGGCGGGCGGCACGGCGGGGATCCGGCCGGATCCGCGGCCTGAAACGGCCCCGCGGAGCCAAGGATTTGTTGACGCCTGCCGGCTCAGATGACCCCGCCGGAGCCCTCGTTCCGGCCCCGGATCCCCGAGCCATGACGCGACCCGTCCCGACCGCCGACGGCCAGCGCTGACGGCATGAAGATCATCCTGCCTTTCGTCAGCAACACGCTGATGAACTTCGTCATCGGCCTCCTCCTGGCCCGCTTTCTCGGGCCGGCGGAATACGGCCGCATGGCGCTCGCCCTGGCGGTCGGCCAGGTGATCCAGACGCTGCTGTTCGACTGGCTGCGGCTCGCCGCCACGCGGTTCTATTCGGAGCGCGCGCGGGTCGAGACGCCGGAGCTGCGCGCGAGCCTCGACGCCAGCTTCGCGGTGCTGATCGCGGCGCTGAGCGGCGTCACCCTGTTCTTCTTCCTGAGCGGGGTCACGGTGCCCCTGTCGCATCCCCTGATCGGCCTCGCCGTGGGCGCGGCCATCGCCAACGGGCTGTTCGACTATCACACCGCTCTGGTGCGGGCGCGCTTCCTGGACGGGCTCTACGCCCGGATCATCATGGGCAAGAACGTGCTGTCGCTGGTGCTGACGGTGGGGGGCGCGTGGTGGTTCGGCTCGGCCGCCATGGCGCTGACGGGCCTGTGCCTGTCGATGACGGGGTCGCTGCTCGCGTCGCGTCGCTCGCTGACGGACGGCGGCTCGGGGCCGCGCGCGGCGCGGCGCGGCCTCGCGCGGCAGGCGCTGCGCTACGCCCTGCCGATCGTCGTGGCCAACATGCTCTACCAGGTGATCCCGCTGGTGGACCGGGCGCTGATCGCCGGGCGGTTCGGATTCGCCGAGTCGGGGCAGTTCTCGCTCGCCTACGACCTCGGCATCCGCATCGTGCTGGCGATGGGCTCGACGCTCGACGTGCTGCTGTTCCAGATCGCGGTGCGGGCCGACGAGACCCACGGCGCCGAGCATTCGAGCCGGCAGATCGGCCGCAATATGGGGGTGGTGGTGGCCATCCTGGCGCCGACCTGCGTGGGCGCCTGGCTGGTGCTGCCGTCGTTCGAGCAGATCGTCGTGCCGCCGGAGTTCCGCGGCCCCTTCGCGCGGTTTTTCACCTACCTCCTGCCCGGCTTCTTCTGCTACCCGCTGATCCACTACGCGCTCCACCCCGTGTTCCAGATCCGCAAGCGCACGCGGCCGCTGATCGCCACGGCGGCCCTCGCGGCGGCTGCCAACGTGGGCCTGTGCTTCGCCATGCCGCCGGGCGCCGGCGCCATCGGCTACGCGGTGGCGCTGTCGGCGGCGCTCGGCACGGGGCTGCTGGCGCTGATCGGGGCTGCCGCCCTGGTCCGCGCCGCCTGGCCGACGCCGCGCGACCTCACGATGACGCTGCTGGGGTGCCTCGCCATGGCGGCGGCGCTCGTGCCGCTGCGCAGCCTCACGCCGGGCCTGGCGACTCTGCTGCTGCAGGTGGGGCTCGGCGCGCTGGTCTACGGCGGCTTCGCGGCCGCGGTCGACCTCGCCGGCCTGCGCCGCCTGGCGCTCGACCAACTGCCGGCACGCCTGCGCCGCAGCGCGCGGGCGGTCGCGCAGGACCCGCCTTTACCGGGCGTTGACCACGCGGCTTAAGCTTCCATTCAGTTTATCCGTCTCGTAACCATGGTCAAGGATAACCAATACTGAATTGCATTTAAGGTGTATTGTCGGGACCTGGAAGACCACTCCTCCTCGCCTCGGACGATCCCCATGAAGCGCTTTGTTGTATCGAGCGGCTGGGCCCTGCTGGGCCTCGTGGCCCTGGCGGCCGCGAACGGCGGAGCCAGGGCCGGCGGCTCGCGCGTCCACGCGGCCGGCATCCCCGGCATCGGACCCGGCACGGGCGTCGATGTCTACATCCCCAACCCCGACCCGCAGACGCCGGTCGCCTGGTCACAGGGCACGGAGCCCCCGCCGCCCCAGGGCGACTACGGCGGCGGCACCCTGCAGTACATGATCACCGGCAACGAGACGCGGCCGGTGCCGCATCCCCGCGTGGCGCCGCCCTACTACCCGGCCCGCGTGGCGCCGGTGCGGGGCTACGACGGACGGATCGACCTCGCCACCCACGCCCGGCCTCCCGCCGGGGCCCGGTCCGTCCGGGGCGGGTACGGGGACGCGGGCCCCGGCTACGCGCCGATGGCCTATCGCCCGCCGGCGGACCGCTACGGCGGGTGGGGCTTCGGCGCGGCCGGATCGGACGCGCGGGCGTCCGACGGCGGATACGAGCCCCGCGCCGAGCCGGCCGTCGACGCCGGCTACGCCCCGGCCGCCCGCCCCGTCGAGGCGGAGATCGATCCCGTGTACCGCCGCCAGGAGGTGGCCTATTTGGGCGGCCAGAGCCCCGGCACGGTGGTGATCGACACGGGGAGCAAGTTCCTCTACCTCGTCGAGGGCGGCGGGCAGGCGTTGCGCTACGGCATCGGCGTGGCCAAGCCGGGCTTCCTGTGGTCCGGCACCCACACCATCACCCGCAAGGCCGAGTGGCCGGACTGGACGCCGCCCGCCGAGATGCTGGGGCGCAGGCCCGACCTGCCGCGCCACATGGAGGGCGGGATGGCTAACCCGCTCGGCGCCCGGGCCATGTACCTCGGCTCGACGCTCTACCGCATCCACGGCACCAACGAGCCCAACACGATCGGCACCAACGTGTCCTCGGGCTGCATCCGCCTCCTGAACGAGGACGTGGCCGACCTTTACGGCCGCGTGCGCGTCGGCACCCGCGTCGTGGTGATGTAGCGCGGGCCGCCGATCGACTTTGACGGAGCCGGCCTTCGTCGTCCATGACGGGCCGGCCCCGCCGAATATGGGGCGAGCCGCGAGGAGGCGGGCGCCATGCCCAAGGGATACATGATCGTGCGGATGACCGTGACGGATCCGGACACTTACAAGGCCTACGCCGAGATGGCGTCGGCGGCGATCCGCCAGTTCGGGGCGAAGCCGCTGGTGCGCGGCGGCCGCTGCGAGCAGGTGGAGGGCGAGGGCCGGCCGCGCAACGTCGTGCTCGAGTTCGAATCCTACGAGGCCGCCCGCACCTACTATTTCTCGCCCGAGTACCAGGCGGCCGTCGCAGTGCGGAAGCCGGCCGGCATCGGCGAGGTGGTGCTGGTCGAGGGCGTCGAATAGCGCACGACCCGCTTAGCGGGCCGGCACGCCCGCCTGCGCCTTGGCGGGTGCGCGCGGCCCCTCGATGAACTCGCGCCACAGCAGGATCAGCGCGGCCATCAGCGCGGGCCCGACGAACAGGCCGACGAGACCCCAGGTCTCGACGCCCCCGAGGATGCCGAACAGCACCCACAGGAAGGGGAGCCGCGTCGTGCCGCCGATCAGCACAGGGCGGATGAGGTGGTCGGCCAGGAAGGCCATGACGCTGCCCAGCACCACGATGACGACCGCCGACATCACCGAGCCCTGCGCCACCAGCAGCAGGCCCACGACGACGAACACCACCGTGACCGCGAAGGGGATCATGGCCGCGACGGCCGTGAGGGCGCCGAGCAGCGTCGGGTGCGGCACGCCCGCCACCACGTAGGCTATGCCCATCAGCACCCCCTCCCCCAGGCCCACCAGCACGAGGCCGTCCACCGTGCCGTGGACGGACGCGACCATCTGCCGGGCGACGCGCTCGCCGCGCGAGCCGAACAGCCTTTGGCTGGCTTTGAGGAGGTCGGCCACGAGCGACGCTCCCTCCTTGAACAGGAAGAACAGGGTCAGGAGCGCGAAGAAGAACAGCACCAGCCGATGCGCCAGTTCCCGGCCGACGTTGCGCCCGATCTGCAGCACCGAGGCCCGGTTCACCCGCTGCATCAGCGCCTGCTTCTCGACAGGCACGGCCAAGTTGTCCTGCCACCAGTGGGTGACGGCATCGACGCCGAACGGCAGGTGCGACACCCAGTCCGGCACCGGGATGCCGGAGGTCGTGGCCCTGTTGTAGAGCGACAGCACGTCCTGCGCTTCCCGCGCGCCCTGGATGGCCAGCACCACGATGGGCAGGCCGAACAGCACGGCGACCGCCACGGTGAAGAGCGACGGCAGGAGCACGTTGTGCTTGCCCGGCGGCCAGCGCCGCGCGGCCCGGGCGTAGAGCGGCCAGAAGGCGATCGACAGGACGGCCGCCCAGGCCAGCGCGGGCAGGAAGTCGTGGATCGTCCACAGGCCCAGGGCCACCAGCACGGCCACGAGGACCAGCCGGGCGTTGCGCTGGCGCTGTCCCGGCACCGCACCGTCGGCGTCGCCGCTCAGCGGGTCACGCCGCAGCACGGGTTCGGTCGTGATCATGGGACGGTGCACCTGAAACGAAAAACCCGATCGGACGGAGTCGGCCGATCGGGGGATTATGCCTGCGGACGGGGCGCGGTGGAAACCCCTCGCGGAGGGAAGGCGCCGGACGAGGTCCGGCGCGCTCCGGTCAGCGCACGGTGCGGGTTATGACCGTGCGGCCGCCGAGCAGGCCACGGCGCACGACCCGCCGGGTGACGACGGCGCGCACCGGGCGCACCACGCGCCTCGTGATCACGACGGCGGCCTGGACGACGGGAGTTCCGGCGGAGGCGCCGAGCGTCGGCGCGACGGGCATGGCCTGGGCGGAACCCACGAGACAGAGAGCGGCGAGGCCGGCGAAAGCGGCGGTGACGACGATCTTCATGGCTGAATCCCAGGGCTTGATTGCCCGGTTCTTCCAACGCTAACGGCCGCGTTCAAGTTTCAGGGAGCCCCGGCCGGTCCGGCGCGGGAGTTCAGTCAGCCTTAACGATTGGGGAGGCCTGATCGGGGCAAACGCGATCGAGAGATGACGGACCGCCACGCCATGAGGCACCCCCTTCTGCCAGCCTGCTTCGCCGCGCTCCTCTGGGCGGTGCCCGCGCCGGGCCACGCCGAGGACGCGTCGGACTGCGGCGTGCTGTGCCGGCTCACCGGATACCTGTCGTCCGATCACATGACGGCGGAGCCGGGCCACGAGGCAGCGGCCGGCACCCCGACGAAGCCGCACAAGGCCCATGCGGCCGTGGCCCACAAGGCGGCTCCCGCCAAGCCGGCGTCAACCGCGGTGGCGGCCAAACCGGCGCCAGCCGCGGT
>CAXTFP010000132.1:0-7791 GCA_964243135.1 uncultured Lichenihabitans sp. | reverse complement strand
GCATGACGCCGGGCGGCTGCGTGCCGACCGAGGACGAAACCTCCCGGTGGGTGTGAGGGCACGTCCCGCGAAGCTTGTCGGGACCGCGCGGGGGCGACCTCGCGCGGTCCCCCGGTACGATCGGGAACCCGCCCGGATCGAGACGGGTCGAGGCACCCGAGGATGGAGCGTTTCG
Organism: uncultured Lichenihabitans sp.; assembly: GCA_964243135.1. Taxonomy (GTDB): domain Bacteria; phylum Pseudomonadota; class Alphaproteobacteria; order Rhizobiales; family Beijerinckiaceae; genus Lichenihabitans. The sequence goes on along the minus strand of CAXTFP010000132.1, from coordinate 7,616 downwards.
GATGGCGGACGTCGACGTCGCACAATGGCTGGAGCAGTGGGTCGAGGAACACCTCGCCGCCCGCCGTCACGTCGAGCGGAAGGCGGAGGTCCACGATGGGGCGAAGGCCTGTGCCGAAGAGGCCCGATCCGCTGGCATCTCCCTCGCCGAGATCAAGGACGCGGCCGACGGCGACCTCGAACTCTACCTCCTGCAACGGCAGAACGCCGCGACGGACCGCGAGGGACCGCGACCGGGAGCCGTGACGGCGATCCCCGAACCGCTCCTCTCCGCCGGGATCCCGGTCGCCACCGACGACGCCTTCCTGGACCGGACGCTCGAACTGGAGGAGTTCGCCGAAGAACTCGTCATCTCCAAGGAGGCTCGCGTCGTCGAGGAGATCACGCTCCGCCGGACGGGACGCGACAGGGTCGACACCGTCCGCGCCACGGTGCGCCACACGGAGGTCGAGATCGAGGACGCGCGGGTAGAGGCCGCGACCGCCGCGGAGCTCGACGCGGTCGAGCCGGACCTCGCCCGGGATCCGCCCCGCCGAGGGTGAGTCCAGCGGCGGCGGAAGGCCGCTGTATCGCGCCCGGATGCACCCCGGGTCAGCGCAGCGGCACGCAGGCCGGCGGCCGGACATCCTCCCGCGCCTTGAAGGCCCGGCGCGCCGCCATCACGGCGGTGTGGTGCGTTTCCGCCCAGATCCACACGCCGCAGAAGGCGCCACCCAGGCTGCGCCCGAGTTCGGTCAGGCGGTAGTCCACGTGCGGCGGGATCACCGGATGCACGGTGCGCGTGATCAGGCCGTCGCATTCCATCTGCCGAACGGTCTTGGTGAGCATCTTCTGACTGATGCCCGTGACGAGCCGGCCGAGCTGGGTGAAGCGCAGCGTGCCGTGCTCCTCCAGGACTTCGAGGACCAGCATGGTCCACCGGTCGGCGACCTGGCCGATGATGTCCTCGACCAGCGCCTCGACTGCCGGGTCGACGTGCTGGGGGATCGGCTCCGCCAGCCGGGCCGCGACGGCGGCGTCGCTCGACGTTTTCCTCATCCGACACTCTCCTTTCGGTGCCTATAGAACTTTCAAGTGCCTTCTTTCTAACGGAAAGCGGGCACTTTAGATCTGCCGGTGTCGAAGGAGACCACCATGAAGACCACTGGCAACACCATCCTGATCACGGGCGGCGGCTCCGGCATCGGCCGGGGACTGGCGGAAGCGTTCCACAACAGGGGCAATCAGGTCATCATCTCGGGCCGCCGCGAGGGCCCGCTCCGGGAGGTGACGGAGGCCAACCCCGGCATGCGGTCGATGGCGCTCGACATCGGCGACGCCGCCAACGTCCGGGCCTTCGCGGACGAGGCGATCCGCGCCTTTCCGGCGCTGAACATCGTCATCAACAATGCCGGAATCATGAAGGTCGAGACGCTGCCCTCGGCGCCGGACTACGTGGGCACGGCCGAGGACACGATCGCGACGAACCTCCTCGGCCCGATCCGGCTGACGGCGGCGCTGCTGCCGCATCTGCAGAAGCAGCCGCACGCCGCGATCCTCACGGTGTCGTCGGGGCTGGCCTTCGTGCCCATGGCGCTGACGCCGACCTACTCGGCCACCAAGGCCGCGATCCATTCCTATTCGGTGTCGCTGCGCCACCAGCTCAAAGGGAGCAACACGGAGGTGATCGAGATCGCGCCGCCCTACGTCCAGACGCACCTCATGGGCGAGCATCAGGCGAGCGATCCCCGCGCCATGCCGCTCGACGCCTTCATCGCCGAGGTCATGCACATCCTGGAGACGCAGCCGGAGGCCGGCGAGGTCATCGTCGAGAAGTGCAAGCCGCTGCGCTTCGCGGAGCGGAACGGCAAGATGGACGAGATGGTAGAGGCCATCAACGCCATGGCGCATTGACGGTCCGGGCCGGCCGGATCGACGTCAACCCTTAATGCCCGCGCTCGATCCGGGCGTAGACCTGCTCGGTGAACAGGGACATCTGCGAGCCGATAAATGAGGCGGTCAGCATCAGCACCAGCAGCATGGCGACGATCTTCGGCACGAAGGTGAGGGTGGCTTCCTGGATTTGCGTCAGGGCCTGGAACAGCGCCACCGTGATGCCCACCACCATGGCGGTGGCGATGGCCGGGCCCGAAGCCAGGACGATGGTCCAGATGGTGCTCTGGAGGAGCCCGAGGGCGTCGGCCTCGTTCACGACGCCGCGACCGCGGGGGCGCGCACTGTGGGAGCGGCGCCGATCTTGACGGTGTTGTCGAGCGTCAGGGTCTTTCCGGTGTCGAGCGTCGCCGTGGCGGTGCTGTCGCTCGCCAGCGCCACCGAGGCGACGATGCCGGTGACCGAGCCGTCGGCCGAGGTCACGACCCTGCCGATGGCCCCCTCGGCCTGGCTCAGCGACGTCGCGGTCAGCAGCGAGTCGAGCTTGGTGTTGGTCAGGATGCCCTGCTGCACGGCCGACATCTGGGAGATCTGGCCGAGGTACTGGCTGGGATCCGTCGGGCTCGTCGGGTCTTGGTTCTTCATCTCGGCGATTATGAGCTGAAGGAACGAGTTGAAGTTGAGCGTCGCGGCCGCGGCCGTGGAGGCCGTCGTGGCGCCCCCGGCCTTCGCGGAAGACGTGGCCGGGGGGGTCGGGGAGGTGGGAAGGACGGACGACATGGCGGGGCCTTCCCGTTCGCGAGCGGGGCCGGATGCTCGGCTGCCCCGGATGTGATGCTCGGCTCCCCCTAGGTATGGCGCGGAGCCTGCGCCGAGCTTGCGTGGCGGGGAGCGCCGCGCCCTTCAGCAAGCCTCCGCCAGGGCCGGCGCGGGCATGGGCGTGGGCTTGATCCGCACCGTCGCCTCGTGAGGGTGGCCCGTCAGCGCGGCCTCGGCGGGCAGGAGCGCGCGGATCACCTTCAGGGCGTCGAAGGGCTTGGAGCGGCCCACGAGCGACGTCACCTTGGCGATGCCCTCCAGGATGGCCGCGTCCTCGTAGACCTTGCCCATCGCCCCGCAGTGGCTGGCCAGCATGGCGCGGTTCTCGGCGCGGTCCTGCGGCTCCATCAGCATCATCTGGACGATGTAGTAGAGCTGGCGCAGCGGCGTGGTGGCGTCCCGCTCCAGCATGACGTGGGCTTCGAGCAGGAACACGGCGTCGTTCATCAGCTCGATCGAGGTCTTGCGGTCGACCTTCAGCACGGCGCCGTTGATGAAGATCTTCTCGTTGGCGCGCAGGGTGATGTGCATGTCGGCCCCTAGTTCAAGCCGTCGCGGATGATGCCGCAGATCTCGGCGACGCCGACGAGGTCGCGCGACTCGCGCAGCATGATGCGCCGGCATTCGCCCATGACGCCGAGGCCGACGGACATCAGGTCGGCCCGCAGCTGGTCCGGCATGGCGTTGGCGGGATGCGCCAAGTCCTTGATGAAGAAGGCCCAGAGCTCGGTCGTGAAATCCACGGCCTTCACCTCTTCGGGCGAGCCGACCTGGCCCTCGGCCGCGTGAAGCAGGAGCGCCACCGCCTGGTCGAGCGCCTGACGCTCGCGGGCGCGGGCGTCGTCGGCGTCGTCGGCGAGGATGTCGGCATAGGAGAACTGATACATTCCTGATCCTTCGGCTGGCGCGAATCACATGTTTCCAGGGCGCGCGCCGCGGTCTCGGCGCCGCTCCTTCCCTCGGGCTTCGAGCCTCCGGCGGGGACGCCGGCCGGCCCGGGAAACGGATCACCTGAGGTAATTGACCAGGCTCAACTGCTGGAGATCGGACGTGATCTGGTAGGAGGCCTGGATCTGCGTCTTCAGGCTGGAGATGCGGATCGACAGCTCGGACGGGTCGACGCCCACCAGGGCCTCCGACTGGCTCGTCAGGTAGTCGATCTGGCCCGACAGGCGGTCGTCGGCGTCCGACACCGCCGCCTGCGATTGGCCCACCAAGGCTTCGGCGCCGGTCAGCCCGGCGATGGCCCTCGTCACGAGCGCCGTGGCCGAGGCGATCACGGCCTGCCCGGCCGCGGAGCCGAAGTTGGCACCGCCGAACTCCTTCACCATCGCGTAGGCCTGGGCAAGTTGCCGGAACGGGGCGGCATTGGCGCTGACGGAGGTGTCGACCGTTTCCGTCGACGAGATCTGCGCCGTGGTCACCTGGTCGGAGGCCGAGGACCAAGTGGCGGCGTAGCCCGAGGCGCTGAACAGGTCCGCGAAGCCGCCGTCGAGGTAGCCCTTCATGGCGGTGCCGTCGATCGACGAGGCGGAGGGCGAGTCCTGCGTCGTGCCGAAGGCGGACGCGAAGCTGGCGTCGACGGCCGCCTTGGAGGCTGAGCCCGCGGCATAGGTCGTCAGGGGCGCCACGGCCGAGTCGATGCCGGCGAAGATCGAGTCCCCCGCCACGGAGGTGTTCAGCGTCGCCGTGAGGTTGTCGAGATCGGCGCCGGCCGCGGCCAGCAACGTGCCCGGCACCGAGCCGGAGGTGGCGGCCTCGGTCAGCGATGCCATGAAGCTCGTGGCCGTGGCGCGCAGCGAATCGAGCGCCGTCGTGGTGGCGGCGAGCTTGGTCGCGGCCGTGGCGTTGGAGTCCTTGATGGCCTGGAGCCGGCTCCCCTGGGCTGCGAGCGACACGTAGCGCCCCGTCGTCCCGCCGAGCCCGAGGCCGATGTCGGCCAGCCGGCCGCTCGACAGCTCGGTCTGGGCCCGCGCCAGGGCCGCCTGCGCCTGGGCCGTGAACTGGCGGGGCGCGGCCACGAGGGCGGCGTTCGAGATGGTGGTCATGGGGCTCCCTCCGGCGAAGCGCCGCAGCTCAGTTGATCGCCGCCAAGAGGGCGTCGAGCATGGACATCACCGTGGTGATCAGCTCGGCCGAGGCCTGGTAGGAATGTTCGAGGTCGAGCATCTTGCTCAGCTGCTCGTCGAGGTTGACGCCGGTGGCGCTCGACAGGTTGGTGGCGGTCTGGGTCACCACCGCGGCCTTGTCGGCCGAGGAGGTCGAGGCCGCTTGGCGGGTCGCTTCGAGCCAGGACACGGACGACCCCGCATAGGCCGCCAGCGTGCCCGAGGCGCTGCCGCCCGAGGCGGCGTCGAACGTCCGGGTCGCGTCGAGGCCGGCGAGCAGCGCCGTGAGGTGGGCCGCGTAGGCGGCCCCGCCCGTCGTGTTGGCCGTGTAGGCGCCGTTGCCCGCGGCGTTGATGCCGCCGTCGCGCAATAGCGCCACGCTGCCGCCCCGGCTCGGGTCGACCGCGGCCGACACGCCGACAGCAGCGGCGAGGCCCGCCGCGGAGACCGGGATCGTGGCCGAGCCGCCGGCCGTGAACAGCCCCGCGATCGTCGGGTTGCCTCCGCCGGTCCGGTCCGACTCCGAGAAGGCCGAGATGAGGCCGGCGGCGATCTGATCGAGCTGATCCCCGTAGGCCACCGCCGTCTCGTCGCGCAATCGCGCCAGGCCGGCGATGCTGCCGCTCTTCGACGCCATGGTGGCGCCGGCGCCGGTGACCGGCACGCCGTCCACCGTCACGGCTCCGCCGACCGAGCCCGGCGCGTAGGTCGCCGTGGGGGTGAAGCCGACCGTGCGGGCGACCCCCTGGTAGAGGGCCGCGCCCCCGTCCGTGTAGAGGGCGAGGCCGCCGTTGCCGGCATCCGCCGTGGCGATGCCGATCTGGGACGACAGGGATTTCAGGATGGCGTTGCGCGCGTCGATCGCCTCGCTGGCGTCGAAGCCTGAGAGGCTGGCGCTCATCACGGCCTTGTTGGCCGTGTCGAACTGTCCGAGCAGCGTGTTCACCGTCGCGACGGAGCTTTGGATGGCGCGGTCGGCCCCCTCGCGCACGGACTGCACGGCGGCCGAGCCGGCGTTGAGCGAGGCCGCCAGAGTCTTCGCGGCCGTCACGGCGGACCGGCCCAGGGTCGCGTCGGCGGGCGAGGCCGCGTAAGCCTGGAGGGCGTCGGTCAGCCCGGCCAGCAGGGTGGCGGGCGAGGTGTCGCTCGTCGTGCCGTCCGCCGCCGTCGTGGTGGACAGCCCGAGGCCCTGTTCGAGCTGGTCGAGCCCGTCCGACAGGGCCGAGGCGGCCGAGGAGGCGGACTGGGCCGACAGGAGGTTGCGGAACAGCGCGTCGTCGGTCGCGCCGCGGATGCCCACGAGCTGGACGCCGCCGTCGAGCGTGGTCTCGATCTGGCCGGTCTTGGTCGAATAGTTCGGCTGGTTCACGCCCGCGATGTTGCGCGACACGATCGTCGACAGCGCCGCATTGGTGCTCAGCGCCGATTGGGCGATGTTGAGGGTGGTCGACAGGGTCACGGGGCGATCCTCTGCGGGCTGCGGCGGTCGGGCGGCGGCGTCAGCCGCTCAGTTGATCGACAACCTTGAGGAGATCGGAGCTCGCCTGGATGACCTTGGAATTGGCCTCGTAGGACCGCTGGGTCGAGATCATGCTGGTGAGCTCGGTGGCCAAGTCGACGGTGGAGTTCTCGAGCGCGCTCGACCTGATGGTGCCGAGCGTGCCCGTGGTGGCCGTACCAATGGTCATCGTGCCGGAGGCGAGGCTCGGCTCGTAGACGTCCCCCGTCAGGGGCGTGAGATTGTCGGCGCTCGGCACGTTCGCGAGGGGGATGCGATAGGTCTGCTGCTGGATGCCGTTGGCATAGACCGAGGTGACGATGCCGTCGTCGCCGATGGTGATGTGGTCGAGCTTGCTCGGCGCGCTGCCGTTGACCGTGGCGGTCGTCACGTTGAAGGGCGCGGCCAGCTGGGTCGACTGGCTGACGTCGAGGTTCATCATCTGGCCGCCGGGGACCTGGATGGCGAGGGCGAGCGGCGACGTGTTGCCGTCGACCGACGTCAGCTTGCCGGACGTGTCGCTGTAGATCAGCTTCTGGTCGCTGATGGGCCCTGAGCCGTAAGGAAATCCGCCTGACGTCTTGTCGGCATCGGCCCGGTTGTAGGTGGTGGCCTGCCACGTGCCGTCCGCGGTCTTGGCCAGGTAGACGTCGAATGTGACGGCATTGCCGAGGTCGTCGGAGGCGACGACCGATGTCTTCGACGTATAACTGGTCGCGTCGCTGTTGGGCGTGCCGGACACGACGTCCGCGTTGGCCAGGACGTTGAAGACCAGCGACCCGGCGGTGGTGGGATTCGCTGTCAGAGACTGCTTCGACAGGTTGATGACCTGGAGACCGCCGGTGCCGTTGGCCGTGGCGGACGAGCCGTCGGTCAGATTGTAGCCCATCAACGAGTAGCCGGCAGTGTTCACGAGGTTGCCGGCGGCGTCGGGCACGAAGGAGCCGGCCCGCGTCAGTGCCGTCGCGCCGTTGGCGCCCTGCACGACGAAGAAGCCGTTGCCCTGGACGGCGAGGTCGGTGACCGAGGACGTCGAGTTGAGCTGGCCCTGCGCGCTGATCCCATAGCGGATCTGCGTCGCGACCCCCCCCGCCGTGTATGTGCCGGATGTTTGGTTGCCCAGCACCGTCTCGAAGTCGGCCGTGGCTCGCTTGTAGCCGATCGTCGACGAGTTGGCGATGTTGTCGCCGATGGTGCTGAGCCGGTTGGCCTGGGCCGCCATGCCAGAGACACCGGTGTTGAGGGTTCCGAACAGGCTTATCGATCGACCTGCGCCACATCATCGGGGTGGGGAAGGGCTGGGGCCGGGAAGGTTTTCAC
>CAXTFP010000131.1:2103-7798 GCA_964243135.1 uncultured Lichenihabitans sp. | reverse complement strand
GTGCGGCGTCGACCTGTCGGTGCGCGGCGGCGAGGTGCTGGGCATCGCGGGGGTGGCGGGCAACGGCCAGGACGAGCTCTTCGCCGCGCTGTCGGGCGAGCGGCTCGCCGGGGCAGCCGGCCAGATCCGCATCGACGGGGCACCGGCTGGCCGCGAGGGCGTCTCGGCCCGGCGCCGGCGCGGCGCCGCCTTCGTGCCCGAGGAGCGCAACGGCCACGCGGCCGTGCCGGGCTTCGCGCTCAGCGACAACCTCGTCCTGTCGCGCCACGCCACCGGCGAGGTGAGCCGCGGCGGCTTCCTGCTCGGGCGGATCGCCCGCTCGATTTCCAGGCGCGTCATCGACATGTTCGACGTCCGCGTCGGCGCGCCCGATCCCGCGGCCCGCACCCTGTCGGGCGGCAACCTGCAGAAGTTCGTGGTCGGCCGCGAGATCCTGCGCGAGCCCGGCGTGCTGGTGATCAACCAGCCGACCTGGGGCGTGGACGCCCTGGCCGGCGCCGCCATCCACCAGGCGATCCTCGACCTCGCGGGCCGGGGCTCGGCCGTGGTGATCATGTCGCAGGACCTGGACGAGCTGTTCCGCATCTGCGACCGCTTGGCCGTGATCCACGCCGGCACGCTGTCGCCCGCGACCGCCACGGCCGAGACGGACCGTGACGACGTCGGGCTGCGCATGGCCGGGGCCGGGCCGGAGCACCGCGCCCTCACCCCCGGAGCGGCCCTTGCGCATTGAGCTCCAGCCCCGCCTGAATCCGTCCCGCTGGCTCGGCGCGGCCGCGCCCGTGGCGGCCTTCGCGGTCGCGCTCGTCATCGGCGGCCTCATCGTGGCGATCCTCGGCAAGTCGCCGCTCGATGCCTTCCGGGTGTATTTCGTCGAGCCCCTGACGCAGGACTGGTCGCTCGAAGCCCTGGCCGTGAAGGCCTCGCCCTTGGTGCTGATCGCGGTGGGCCTGTGCTTCTGCTTCCGCGCTAACCTGTGGAACATCGGCGCGGAGGGCCAGTTCATCGCCGGCGGCGCACTCGGCGGCGCCCTGGCGCTCTCCACCCACGGCGTCGAGCACACGGGCCCCCTGGGCGGCGGCTGGATCCTGCCGGCCATGCTGCTGCTCGGGGTGGCGGGCGGCGCGCTCTACGCCCTGATCCCGGCGGTGCTGCGGGTGGCGCTCGGCGTCAGCGAGATCCTGTCGAGCCTGATGCTGGTCTACGTGGCGCGGCTCGGCCTCGACTACCTCGTGCGCGGCCCCTGGCGCGATCCGGCGGGCTACAACTTCCCGGTGTCGGTCAACTTCGACCCCGAGGCGACGCTGCCGAGCTTGATCGAGGGCGCCTCGCTCCACGCCGGCGTGCTGGTCACGCTGGCCATGGTGGCGGTGGCCGCGCTCCTCTTCGCCCGCACGATGTTCGGCTACGAGATCCGCATCGTCGGCGCAGCCCCCCGGGCGGCGCGCTTCGCGGGCTTCAGCGAGAACAGGCTGGCGCTCGGCGTTTTCGCCCTGTCGGGCGGGCTCGCGGGCCTCGCCGGCATCATGGAAGTGTCGGGCCAGATCGGCCAGCTCCAGCCCTCGATCTCGCCGGGCTACGGCTTCACGGCCATCATCGTGGCCTTCCTGGGCCGGCTGCAGCCGGTCGGCATTCTGGTGGCCGGCCTCGTCCTGGCCCTCACCTACGTGGGCGGGGAGGGCGCGCAGATCGCCCTCAAGCTGCCGCTCGACGTCACCACGGCCTTCCAGGGCATCCTGCTCATCTGCGTGCTCGGGGCGGACGTCGCCACGCGTTACCGCGTGCGGCTCGTCGGCCGGGTGATGCCGGCGTGACGCCCGAGATGGCGCAGCTCATCCTCGTCACCATCGTGACGGCCGCGACGCCGCTGTTCCTCGCGGCGTTGGGCGAACTCGTGGCGGAACGCTCCGGCGTGCTCAACCTCGGCGTCGAGGGCATGATGGTGATGGGAGCGGCCTCCGGCTTCGCGGTCGCCTACGAGACCGACTCTAACATCGCCGGCGCGCTCGCCGCGGTCGCGGCCGGCACCCTGATGGCGGCGCTGTTCGGCGTCCTCACGGTGGTGTTCGCGGTGAGCCAAGTGGCGTCTGGTCTGGCGCTGACGATCTTCGGGCTCGGCCTGTCGGGATTGCTCGGCAGCGGCTTCGTCGGGCTGAAGCGGCAGGCGGCACCCCACCTCGCGGTGCCAGGGCTGACCGACCTGCCCGTGGTGGGGCGGCTCGTCTTCGGCGAGGACTATTTCGTCTACTTCGCCATCGCCCTCGCGGTGGCGGTGGCCTACGCGCTCAAGAGCACCCGCGCCGGCCTCGTCCTGAGGGCTGTGGGCGACAATCACGGCTCGGCCCACGCGCTCGGCGTGCCAGTGCGGCGGGTGCGGATGCTGGCCGTCCTGTTCGGCGGCGCCTGCGCGGGGCTCGGCGGCGCCTACCTGTCGCTCGTCTACACGCCCTTCTGGTCGCCCGAGATGACGGCCGGCCGCGGCTGGATCGCCCTGGCGCTGGTGGTCTTCGCCTCGTGGCGCCCGTGGCGCGCCATGGGCGGCGCCGTGCTGTTCGGCGGCGCCACCGTGCTCCAGCTCCATGCCCAGGCTTTCGGCATCGGCCTGCCGGGGCAGTTCATGTCGGCCGTGCCCTACCTCGCCACCGTGCTGGCCCTGGTGCTGCTGTCCCTGCGCCGGCGCGCCGGCTCCGTGTCGCCCGCCATGCTGGGGACGGCCTTTGTGCCGGACCGGTGAGCGCTCCCACGGGCACCGGGCGGCACGGTGATTGCATCGAAAACAGGCAGACCGGCGCATGAACGCGCCGGGCCAGACGGAAGGATGACGAGATGCGCGATGGGGTGAAAGGCGCGGCGCTGGCCGCCGCCGTGGGGCTGGCCGCCGTGGCGGCGGGTTCCGCGGCGCGGGCCGAAGACAAGCTGAAGGTCGGCTTCGTCTACGTCGGCCCCGTGGGCGACTTCGGCTATTCCTACCAGCACGACCAGGGGCGACAGTTCCTGGGCAAGGAACTCGACGGCAAGGTCGAGACCACCTTCCTGGAGAACGTGGCCGAGAACGACTCCGAGCGGGCCTTCGAGCAGCTGGCGCGCAGCGGCCACAAGCTGATCTTCGGCACGTCCTTCGGCTTCATGGACCCGATGCTGAAGGTGGCGAAGAAGTTCCCGAACGTGAAGTTCGAGCACGCCACCGGCTACAAGATGGCGCCCAACCTCGCCACCTATTCGGCGCGCTTCTACGAGGGGCGCTACATCATGGGCGAGATCGCGGCCAAGATGTCCAAGTCCCACACGGTGGGCTACGTAGCGTCCTTCCCGATCCCCGAGGTCGTGGCCGGCATCGACGCCTTCATGCTGGGCGCCCAGAAGGTCGACCCCGACTTCAAGATCAAGATTGTCTGGGTGAACTCCTGGTTCGACCCCGGCAAGGAGGCCGACGCCACCAAGGCCCTGATCGCCCAGGGCGCCGACATCATCGCCCAGCACACCGACTCGGCCGCGCCCCTCCAGGAGGCCGAGAAGGCCGGCATTCACGGCTTCGGCCAGTCCTCCGACATGTCGAAGTTCGCCCCCAAGGCCATCCTGACCTCGCTCGAGGACAATTGGGGTCCCTACTACGTCGAGGAGGCCAAGGCCGACATGGGCGGCGGCTGGAAGAGCCACGACACCTGGGGCGGCCTCGCGGCCGGCATGGTGGTGATGGGTCCCTACGTGAACATGCCGGACGACGTGAAGGCCCTGGCCGAGTCGACCGAGGCCGACATCAAGAGCGGCAAGACGAAGGTCTTCGCCGGGCCGATCACCAAGCAGGACGGCACGGTGGCGGTGAAAGCCGGCGAGTCCATGCCCGACAAGGAGATCCTCGGGCTGAACTGGTACGTGAAGGGCATCGACGACAAGGTCCCGCAATGACGCGTTGCTGAGCGCGCGGCGGTTCGGAGATGGCCCGCTCGGCCTGTCGGCTGCGCCGCAGCGGGCCTCTCAGCCTTCCTTGTTCGTGATCGACGATGGCCTGCTGCGCTGGGTGAGGCGTTCGACGGGCTACAGCGAACCGGCAATCTCGTAATGGTGCAGCACGCCCGCGCCGCCGCGGGTCGCCGAACATCGGGCGGCGGGAGCGCTGTCGACCGTGCTATCGTCGAGTGACAGCGCGGTGATCGCCTGTGCCGCCCATCATGGGGTTTGCCGTGTTCCTGAAGTCGCTCACGCTGAGCAACATCCTCAGCTTCGGCCCAGAGCCCCACACGGTCGAACTCGGCCCGCTCAACGTCATCATCGGGCCGAACGGGTCGGGGAAATCGAACTTTATCGAGGCGATCGGGCTACTGAAGGCGACGCCGCGGGACATCCGTGAGCCGATCAGGGAGGGCGGTGGGATCGACGAGTGGCTTTGGAAGGGCGGCGAGAAAGGGCCAACAGCGATCTTAAAAGCTAGTTTTACATCATACCAAGAGCAGGCAATTACTTATTATCTATCATTTTCGAGTTTCGCTGGTGATTTTTATATTGATAAAGAGAGTATAAACTCCTCAGTGAAGAATTCAAAAGACCTACCGATTATCGTCGAAAGCGGATCCCTTTCAATAGCCGGTGAGCAAGAAAAACTAGCATCAGGGGAAGCCAAATATGACTTTGAGCGATCTATTCTATCACAATTGAGAAATCCTTTTGCTTCATTCGACGTCTACCATCTAGGTGAGCGTCTCAAGAGCATAGGAATCTTTTATGAAATCCAAGTAGGCCGAAGTGCGCCAGCACGCCTGCCGCAGAAGACCGATCTGCCGAATGCATTCCTGGCTAGGGATGCGAGAAACCTTGGTCTCATCCTGAACAGGATCAAGCGCGATGCCGATGCGCGGCAGGCGTTGAAGGCCGCGATTCAGGAGCTTTACGAGAACATCGACGACATCGACGTCCAAATCGAAGGCGGAACGGTCCAGGTCTTCGTCTACGAAGGGCGGATGGCCGTGCCGGCGACACGCCTATCGAGCGGCACGCTCCGCTTCCTCTGCCTGCTCGCCATCCTCTGCCATCCCGAACCGCCGCCGCTGATCTGCCTCGAAGAACCCGAACTCGGCCTGCACCCTGACCTTCTCCCCACGATCTCGCGTTTGCTGACGGAGGCTTCCGAGCGCACGCAGATCATCGTGACGACGCACTCCGACATCCTCGTCGACACCCTCACGGACCGTCCCGGCGCCGTGCTGGTGGCCGAAAAGGGCGCGGAAGGCACGCGGCTGACGCGGCTCGACCCCGAGCAGTTGAAGCCCTGGCTGAAGGACTACCGCCTCGGCCAGCTTTGGACCCGCGGCGACCTCGGTGGGACGCGCTGGTGAAGCTCTTTGTCGAGGGCGGGGGCGATGCCGGGGACCTCCAGACGGCTTGCCGAAAGGGCTTCACGGCCTTCATCACCAAGGCAGGCATCACGCGGCGGCCGCGCGTCGTCGCCTGCGGTAGCCGGCAGAACGCCTACGAATCCTTCCGTACGGCCGTGGAAAGAGGCGAAGCCGCCATGCTGCTCATCGACAGCGAGGCGCCCGTCGCGGCCGAGCATCAGGCCGGCCCACCGGACGACTGGCATCCCTGGCGCCATCTCAAGGCGCGCCCCGGTGACGGCTGGGATCCGCCCGCCGGGGCTGAGGACCGGCACTGCCAGTTGATGGTCGAGTGTATGGAGAGCTGGTTCATCGCCGATGCAGGC
>CAXTFP010000131.1:0-2093 GCA_964243135.1 uncultured Lichenihabitans sp. | reverse complement strand
GCCGAATGCGCTTCCGAGGCGCCGCGACCGCGAAGCGATCTCGAAGGCCACGATCTTCGGCGCCCTCGCCGGGGCCACGAAGGCCTGCAAGACGAAGGCGGTCTATGGCAAGGGCGCACACTCCTTCGAAATCCTGGCCCGGATCGACCCCGCGCCGGTCATGGCGGCCTCGCCCTGGGCAAGGCGCTTCATCGACGCCCTGCGGACCCATCCCTGACGCCTCACACCACCGTGCCGTGAAGGTCGTAGGCATTGGCCGCGGTGATCTTCGCCGTGACGATGTCGCCGACCCGCACCGGGAAGCGGTGCGACAGGTGCACCTTGCCGTCGATCTCGGGCGCGTCGCCCTTCGAGCGCCCGACCGCGCCGTTCGGCCCGGCTGCGTCGACGATGACCGGCAGGCGCCGCCCGACCTTGCGGGCGAGGAGGCGCGCGCTGATCGCCTGCTGATGCGCCATGAAGCGGTCGAGCCGCTCGGCCTGCAGCTCGGGCGGCACGGGCGGCAGGCCGAGGTGATTGGCGGGCGCCCCCGCCACGGGCTCATATTTGAAGGCGCCGACGCGCTCCAGCTTCGCCTCGGACAGCCAGTCGAGCAGGATCTGAAAGTCCTCCTCGGTCTCGCCCGGGAAGCCGACGATGAAAGTCGAGCGCAGGACGAGGTCGGGGCACAGGGCGCGCCACGCGCGGATGCGCTCCAAGGTGCGATCCTGCTTGCCCGGCCGCTTCATGGCACGCAGCACGTTCGGCGCCGCGTGCTGGAACGGGATGTCGAGGTAGGGCAGCACGGTGCCCTCCGCCATCAGCGGCACGACGTCGTCGACGTAGGGGTAGGGGTAGATGTAGTGCAGCCGCACCCAGGCGCCGAGGCGGCCGAGCTCGCGCGCGAGGTCGAGGAAGCGGGCCCGCACCTCGCGCCCGCCGTGCGTCTCGATCGCGTAGCCGCGGTCGAGACCGTAGGCGGCCGTGTCCTGGGACACGACCAGCAGCTCTTTCACGCCCGCCTTGACGAGCTTCTCGGCCTCGCGGAGCACCTCGGCCACGGGGCGCGACACGAGCCGGCCGCGCAGCCGGGGGATGATGCAGAACGAGCAGGCGTTGTTGCAGCCCTCGGCGATCTTGAGATAGCTGTAGTGCCGCGGCGTGAGCTTGATGCCCTGCGGCGGCAGCAGGTCGAGGAAGGGGTCGTGCAGCGGCTCGGCGGTCTCGTGTACCGCCGCCATCACGCTCTCGTAGGCCTGCGGCCCCGACACGGCCAGCACGTTGGGATAGGCCTGCCGGATGGCCTCAGGCTCGGCCCCCATGCAGCCCGTGACGATGACCTTGCCGTTCTCGGCCATGGCGTCGCCGATGGCGGCCAGCGACTCGCGCTTGGCGCTGTCGAGGAACCCGCAGGTGTTGACCACCACGGCGTCGGCGCCGTCGTGCTTCCTGGTGATCTCATAACCCTCGGCGCGCAGGCGCGTGATGATGCGCTCGCTGTCCACCAGCGCCTTCGGGCAGCCCAGCGACACGAAGGAGATGCGCGGCGCGGCGCGGCCGGCCGCCGGGGCGACCCCGAGATCAGGAGTTGTCAGCATGGCGTTGGCTTGGCACGGCGGGCCCGGGACCGCAACATCGCCCGGCGGCCCGGGGATCGCGTCAGCGCGTCATCTCCGGGCTCACGCGCGACCCGCGCTCCAGCCAGGGCGGCACCGGCAGGCCCTTGGATTCGAGGAAGGCGCGGTTGAACAGCTTCGAGGCGTAGCGGGCGCCGGAGTCGCACAGGATGGTCGCGATCGTGTGGCCGGGCCCGAGGTGCCGTGCGAGCCGCATCGCCCCCGCGACGTTGACGCCCGAGGAGCCGCCGAGCAGCAGCCCCTCGTTCTCGGCGAGGTCGAAGACCACGTCGAGGGCCTCGCGGTCGTCGATCTGGCAGGCGAAGTCGACCGGCGCGCCGACGAGGTTGGCGGTGACGCGGCCCTGGCCGATGCCCTCGGTGATGGAGGAGCCGGACGACTTCAGCTCGCCGCCGTCGTAATAGCTGAACATGCCCGAGCCCATCGGGTCGGCGAGGCCGATCGCGAGCTTCGGGTTCCGCGCCTTCAGGGACAGCC
>CAXTFP010000130.1:0-7838 GCA_964243135.1 uncultured Lichenihabitans sp. | reverse complement strand
GCCCTGGGGCGAGGCCGCGGCCGGCCTGCTCGCGGAGCGCGCGCCGGGGCTGATGGCGGCCGTGGCGGTCGCGACGCGGATCCCGGCGCGGGCGCTGGCGGCGGATGGCCGCAAATAGGGGCTCTCCGCTCAGCGCGCCTCCGCGGGGGCGGCCGTCCCGCCACGCACGCCGTTCGCGGAAGCCTTGAGGTCGAGGTAGCGGCAAGCGAGGGCGACCGTCCGGGGCACCCTGTGTCGCTTGCGGTAATAGGCGGCCATCCGCCGGCTTACGCCGAGTTCGGCCGCGACCGCGTCGAGGGTGAAGGCGTGGCGCCTCATGAAGGCGTCGAAATCCTCCGGGCGCATGGTCTCGTCCGCGAGGCTCTCGATCATGGGGACCCCCATGTCGATGGACCCGGCCGCGCCCCAGGCCACGCCGAAGCGGTGGTCCTGAAGGTGCACCGTGGCGAACAACGCCGGATCGTCCCTCAACGGGGCATAGACCCTGTAGCGGAGGATCGCCGGGGCGAGGTCCACCACATCGCGTTCCTCCTCGCGGGTGCCGGGATCCCAGGTCACAGCGACCTCGAAGCCGCCGAGCGGCATGACCGAGGCGAGGCGAGGCAGCGGCCCGTCGACCTCGACGATCTCGTCGTCATCCCTCGTCATATTGGTCCCTCCAGGCACGGTCGAGATCATCGGCGTGCTCCGCGGCCCAGGCGAGGGCTCGACGGAGATCGCCGCGGCGATATCGGCCGCGACGCCAAATCTGCTGCCCGTCACCCCGCCCGGCGTCGCTGATCCGGCAGGAACGCCGTGAGCAGCCCGATCGCCGGCAGGAACGCGCAGACGCGGTACACGAACTCGATCCCCCGCGCGTCGGCCAGCACGCCCAGCCCGGCCGCGCCCAGGCCGCCGAGGCCGAAGGCCAGCCCGAAGAACATGCCCGAGATGAGGCCGATCTTGCCCGGCACCAGCTCCTGCGCGAAGACCACGATGGCCGAGAAGGCCGACGACAGGATCAGTCCGATCGGCACGACCAGGACCATGGTCCAGGCGTAGCCCACGAAGGGCAGCGCCAGGGTGAAGGGCAGCACTCCGAGGATCGATCCCCAGATCAGGTATTTGCGGCCGATCCTGTCGCCGATCGGGCCGCCCAGGAACGTGCCGACCGCACCCGACACCAGGAAGATGAAGAGGTCGATCTGGGCGGCCTGCACCGACACGCCGAACTTGTGGATCAGGTAGAAGGTGAAATAAGTGCCGAGGCTCGCGAGGTAGACGAACTTCGAGAACATCAGCGCCATCAGGATCGCCAGCGCGCTCAGCACCCTGCCCCGCGACAGGGCCACCACTCCGTCGGCCACGCGCGCCGCCTTCGGGCGCAGGAGGTGGAGGTTGCCGGAATACCAGCGCCCGACGTTGAACAGCACGGCCATGCCGACCAGCGCGATCACCGCGATGTAGCCGACGCTGTGCTGGCCCAGCGGCACCACCACGAAGGCGGCCAGCAGCGGGCCGAGCGAGGATCCCGTGTTGCCGCCCACTTGGAACAGGGCCTGCGCGAAGCCGTAGCGGCCGCCCGACGCCATGCGCGCCACCCGCGAGCTTTCGGGGTGGAACACCGAGCTCCCGATCCCGACCAGGGCCGCGGCCACGAGGATGGACGGGAACGAATCCGCCCGCGACAGGAGCAGGAGGCCGATCAGCGTCGACCCCATGCCCGCGGTCAACGAATAGGGCAGCGGCCGGCGGTCGGTGTAGAGCCCCACCAGCGGCTGCAGCATCGAGGCGGTGAGCTGGAAGGCGAGCGTGATGAGGCCGATCTGACCGTAGCTGAGCCGGTAGCTCTGCTGAAACATCGGGTAGAGCGCCTGGATGACCGACTGCATCGTGTCGTTCATCATGTGCGAGGCGCTGAGCGACACCAGGATGGGGAAGGCCATCGCATCGACTTCGGACCGGCGGAGGATCGCCTGACTCACGGGATATGGACCTTTCTGGGCGACGTTGGACACGGGCCGTCCGGCGAGGGTGTTGCGGACGGAACGTCGCCAGAATAAGGCCGTGGACGCGGCCTGCCACCGCAGGCGGGCCATTTTACTGCGAGACTGGGCCATGCTCGGCGAGGCCAGAATCGACGCCGTGGACGGCGTGCCCCGTCCGGTCATCGCGATCGGCAACGCCTATGCCGACGGCCACGCCGTCCCGCCCCACCGGCACCGGCGCGGGCAGTTGCTGTCCGGCGCCTCGGGGGTCATCGTGCTGGCGACGTCCCAGGGCACCTGGGTCGTGCCCCCGCACCGCGGGATGTGGATCCCACCGGGGACCGTTCACGACGTGCGCATGGTCGGCGCCGTCACCGTGCAGAGCCTGTACCTCGAGCCCGAGATGGCGCACGGCATGCCGGACTATTGCCAGGTCGTCGGCATCTCGCCCTTCATGCGCAGCCTGATGACCGAAGCTCTCGAACTCCCGGTGGAATACGACCCGAACACCCGGGCCGGCGCCATCATGGCGCTGATCCAGCACGAGATCCGGAGATTGCCGGTGCTGCCGCTGTCGCTGCCCTACCCGGTGCACGAGGCCCTGGCCGAGCGCTGCCGGCAGTTCCTCCGCCGGCCGAGCGTGCGCGACAGGATCGACGACTGGACGGCCGTGCTCGGCATGAGCCGGCGGGCCTTCACGCGGCTGTTCAGGCGCGAAACCGGCTTCAGCTTCGTCGACTGGCGCCAGCAGGCTTGCCTCGTGGCGGCCCTGCCCCGGCTGGCGGCCGGCGAAAGCGTCACGGCGGTGGCGCTCGACCTCGGCTACGACAACCCGGCGGCCTTCACGACGATGTTCAAGCGCGTCCTCGGAGCCCCTCCCCGCAGCTACCTGCGCCGGGAGGGCTGACCGGAAGGCCGACCTCCGGCGAGGGGCTCAGGCAGCCGCTCCCTTCCCCAGGTAGCGGCCGCGCAGGTGGCCGAGGTAGCCGTCGAGGCCGAGCGGGCAGCCCGTCGCGCCCGCGAGGATGGCGTCGGTGCTCTGCGAGCTGCCCTTGGCGTGGACCTCGGCGCGGAGCCAGCCGAGCAGCGGCGCGAAGTCGCCCGAGGCCAGCCCGGGCCGGATCGCCGGCTCGGCCTCGGTGGCGGCCGCGAAGAGCTGCGCGGCCGCGGCGGCGCCCAGCGTGTAGGTCGGGAAATAGCCGAAGGCGCCGCCCGGCCAGTGGATGTCCTGGAGGCAGCCCCGCGCGTCGTCCGGAACGTCGAGGCCGAGCAGCTCCTTCACCTGGGCATCGAAGGCGCCCGGCAGGTCGCCGACCGCGAGGTCGCCGTCCACCATGGCGCGCTCCAGGTCGTAGCGCAGCAGGATGTGGGCCGGGTAGGTGCATTCGTCGGCGTCGACCCGGATGAAGCCGGGCTCCACCCGCGTGTAGAGGCGATGGAGCGCGTCGGCGTCGAGGCCCGCGGCATCCGCCCCGAAGGCGGCGGCGAGCACGGGCGCGAGATAGCGCATGAACTCCGGGGTGCGGCAGGCCTGCATCTCGACCAGCAGCGACTGGCTCTCGTGCAGCACCATGCCGCGCGCGCCGCCGACGGGCTGGTTGAGCCAGGCCCGCGGCCGCCCCTGCTCGTAGAGGGCGTGCCCCGTCTCGTGCAGCACGCCCATCAGCGAGCGGGTGAAGTCGCCGGCCGCGTAGCGCGTGGTGATGCGCACGTCGTCGGTGGCGCCGCCGCAGAAGGGGTGGAGGCTCGTGTCGAGCCGGCCGCGCTCGAAGTCGAAGCCGAGCGCCCGCATCAGCGTCTCGCCGACCGCGCGCTGCGCCGCCTCGGGGAAGGCACCCGCGAGGGGCGGCGGGGCGCCCTCCCGGGCCTGCCGCTCGCGCGCCGCCGCGATGATGCCCGGCAGCTCGGCGCGGAGCCGGTCGAAGAGCGGGTCGATCCGGGCGCGGCGCAGGCCGGGGTCGTACTGGTCGAGCAGCGCGTCGTAGGGTGCCAGCCCGAGCGCCTCGCCCTTGGCCTGCCCGACGGCGCGGGCGAGCCGCAGCACCTCCTCCAGGTGCGGCTTCAGCAGCGCGAAGTCGCTCGCCGCGCGCGCCTCGCGCCACGCCATCTCGGCGCGCGACGTAGCCACCGATTCGGCCTCGACGAGGTCGTGCGGCACGGCCGCGGCATGGGCGTGGCCGCGGCGCATCTCGTCGAGGTTGGCGCTCTGCCAGGGGTCGAGCTCGTCGCGGCCGGCCTCGGCGATCAGCGCGGCGGTGCCGGGCGCCACCAGGAGGTCGTGGGCGAGGCCGCGCAGCGTGGCGAGCTGCTCGGCCCGCCCCTCCGCGGCGCCCGTCGGCATGAATGTCTGCGCATCCCAGCCCAGGATGCCGGTGGCGTCGCCGATGGCGCGCAGGCGGCCAAACAGCCGCTCCAACGAAAGGTAAGCTTGCATGGGGCGAGCCTACCACCGCGGGGAGATGCCGTCAGCCGCGGCCGACGGGAGGGGCCAGGGCCGAGGCTTCCGCCGCCGCCGCCCTGCCCTCGGGACTCCCCCACATCGCACGCCGCCCCGGTAGACCCGAACTCCCGGCCGCCCGCGTCACGCCGCGGCGGGCACCAGGGCCCTCGCGCCCGGCAGGGCGCCGTCCCCGTCCCACAGGGTGGCGGGGGCGAGGCCGCAGGGGTCCTCCAGGCAGTAGCCGAGGTAGCGCTTGGACTCGATCGGGTCGTAGCCGAGCTTGGCGCGCAGCTTCTTGCGCAGCTTGCTGACGTGGCTTTCCACCACGTTCTCCTCGATGTTCTCGTCGAAGATGCCGTAGATGGCGTTGAAGATCTGGGTCTTGGACACGCGGCGGCCGCGGTTCTTGACGAGGTACTCGAGGATGCGGCGCTCGCGGCGCGGCAGCAGGAAGGACTCGCCGCGGATCTCGGGGTCGCGGCCGTCGAAGAAGACGCGGATCTCGCCCACCGCCACGTCCTCCTTGCGGGCCGCGCCCGCCGCCGCCCGGCGGCGGATGGCGTCGATGCGGGCCAGCAGCTCGCGGACGTGGATCGGCTTGCGCACCACGTCGTCGAAGCCGGCCGCGAAGAGCTCCAGCGTCTGGTCGAGCGACTGGGTCTCGTTGATGGCGATGATCGGGGCGCCGGAGCGGTCGCGAATCCAGCCCGGGTAGCTCAGCCGGTCGCGGCAGTTGCCGATCAGGAAGGCCTCGACAGCGCCGAGGTCCTGGTCCGACACGGTCTCCACCCAGCCCCGGAAGTCCGCGGGGCAGAAGCCCGTGGAGCACACGCCCTCGGACTTGAACCCGCCTGCGTAGCCCACCGCCACGATGTCCCGGTCGTCGATCAAGATCAGCATGGGCTCGGTCCTCATCGGGTCTGCGGCCGGGCCCTTCGCTCGGCCGCCGCACACGTTTCATTCACCAACTTCCAAAACTTTTATGGCGTCATGCTTAATAAAACGTTTCGCCGCGCGCCCTCGCCGCGCTGCAACGCCGAGATCTCGGGGACAGGAACCCGCCATCCCCGCGCTTCGCCCCGGTAACGAATCAGTCGATCCGGCCGCAGGCATGGTCGATCCGCAGGTGAGGGACAGTTAACAATCGATGAAGAAGGGGTATCGGCGACCGTCTCGCGCATCGGAAGCTGATGGAGACCGGATGAAAGCTTCAACATCTGCGGTGAAGCGCGGCATCCGACAGCCCCGTGCAAGCTTGTCCCGCCAAGGTCGGCCTCGTCCTGAAGCGCCAGCCGGGGAGCTCGGCCGTGAACCCCATTCACCTCTTCGACCTCGCCGGCCGGCAGGCCCGCTGGCTGTCCACGAGCCAGGCCGTGATCGCCGCCAACGTGTCCAACGCCTCGACCCCGGGCTACCGGGCCCAGGCCGTGCAGCCCTTCTCGGAGGTGCTGGACAAGACCGGGCTCCAGCTCGCCTCGACGGATTCGGGCCACCTCGCGCTCGACCCCCTGCAGGTGCAGGCCGCCGCCATCAAGGACGAGACCCCCTGGGAGGTGTCGGACTCGGGCAACTCGGTCAGCGTCGAGCAGGAGCTGATCAAGGCGGGCGACGTGAACCGCGCCTATTCGCTGAACACCGGCCTCGTGAAGAGCTTCCACGCGATGCTGATGTCGGCCGTGAAGGGGTGACGGGCCGATGATCGACGCCCTCCAGGCCGCGCTGCGCGTCGCGGGATCGGGCCTCTCGGCGCAATCGACCCGCCTCAGGGTCGTGTCCGAGAACCTCGCCAACGCCCAGTCGACCGGCGCCACCCCGGGCTCCGACCCCTACCGGCGCAAGACCGTCACTTTCGAGAACACCTTCGACCGGATCGCCGGCCAGGACGTGGTGGCGGTGAAGTCGGTCGGCGAGGACCCGTCGGACTTCCTGGTCGAACACGACCCGGGCAACCCCGCGGCCGACGAGAAGGGCGCGGTGAAGATGCCCAACGTCAACATGATCTCCGAGATGAGCGACATGCGCGAGGCCAACCGCTCCTACGAGGCGGACCTCCAGATGATCAAGCAGTCGCGCGACCTGATCTCCATGACCATCGAGCTCCTGAAAGGCACCTCATGATCGTCGCGGCCCTCCCCCTCGTCTCCTCGGCGCTGACCGCGCTGGCGCCCTCGGCCGGCGCGTCGGCCGCCTCCGCGGCCTCCGCCGCCGGCAGCGACTTCGGCTCCGTCATGGCCCAGGTGTCGAACGACGCCGTGAAGAAGCTCCAGGCGGCTGAGACCGCGGCCGTGTCGGGCATCCAGGGCCAGGCCAGCACCCAGGACGTGGTGCAGTCCGTCATGTCGGCCCAGGAATCGCTGCAGACGGCGCTGGCCATCCGCGACAAGTCGGTGTCGGCCTTCCAGGAGATCAGCCGCATGGCGATCTGAGCCCGCGCCGCCGGGCCGCCCGCGGCCCGGCTCTTCCCGTACCGTACCGCGTCATGAACGAGCCCCGCGGGTCCCTGATGGGCCGGCCGGCTCCGGGGACACCTGAATGCGAGCCTTAGCGATCGCCGCCACCGGCATGGCGGCCCAGCAGACCAATGTCGAAGTCATCGCCAACAACCTGGCCAACATCAACACCACCGGCTTCAAGCGCGGCAAGGCGGAGTTCTCCGACCTGATGTACGAGGCCGAGCGCCTGCAGGGCGTGTCGAACCGCGGCATCGGCAACACGATCCCCGAGGGTGCGCAGCTCGGCCTCGGCGTCCGCATGGCGGCGATCCGCAACCTGCAGACGCAGGGGTCCTTCACCAACACCGGCAACACCTTCGACCTCGGCATCCAGGGGCGGGGCTGGTTCCAGCTGACGGGCCCCAACGGCGACACGGTCTACACCCGCGCCGGCGCCTTCAACACCAACGCCACGGGCCAGCTCGTGTCGCTCGACGGCTACGCGGTCAGCCCGGCCATCATCGTGCCCAACAACTCGACCAACGTCACCGTCAGCTCGACCGGCATCGTCACGGCCACGGTGAACGGCGCCACGGCTCCGACGCAGCTCGGGCAGCTCACGCTCGCGAACTTCGCCAACGAGACCGGCCTGGAGCACCTCGGCTCCAACATGTTCCGCGAAACCGCGGCCTCGGGCACGGCCGTGGTGGGGGTGCCGGGCGACCCCAGCGTCGGCACCATCAGCCAGGGCTACCTCGAAGCCTCCAACGTCGACCCCGTGAAGGAGATCTCAGACCTCATCTCGGCGCAGCGCGCCTACGAGATGAACTCCAAGGTGATCCAGGCCTGCGACCAGATGGGGTCCACCCTCACCAGCGGCACGCGAGGATGAGGCGCGTGGCCCGCCCCTTCCTGGCCCGCGCCGCCGCCGCGCTGGGGGCCACCGTCGCGCTCGCGTCCGTCCCGGCCGCGGCGGGCCAGTTCGTGCCGGTGCCGACC
>CAXTFP010000129.1:5469-7897 GCA_964243135.1 uncultured Lichenihabitans sp. | reverse complement strand
CGGGGGCGGCCAGTGGAGGCTGCGCGCCGGCGGCTCGGCGACCTTCGGCTTGGTGCGGACCTTCGCCTGGGCCGTCCTGGCCCTCGGCTTGACGGTCGACGGGCCGGGTGCCTTCGATCCGCCCGTCCGCGCCTTGCCTCGGCGCGATGGCGCACGCTGGGCGGGGGCCGGCGAGGTTTTCCTGGGGCGGGCGGCCTGGAAGAGGGCTCCGCCGACCGCCAGCAGCAGGCCGCCGAGCGCCGCCGTCGACCATCGCCTCGCTTCAGGCTGCGCCATGTCGACCCCTCCCCCGTTCGATCCGATCGCCGAACAGCAGCGCGCCGCCGATGCCGAGCCCGGCTGCCCCGGCGAGGGCGAGGAGGTCCGCGCCCGTGACCTCGAAGGCGGAGCGGTAGGCGGGCGTGACCAGCCAAAGCATTTCCAGCCCGTGCATCGTCAGCAGCGCCGCCGCCACCCAGGCGAGCAGCCCGACGCGCCGCGAGGGCCAGCGCGGCAGCAGCGCCGCCAGCGCCAGGGCGCAGAGGATGCCTGCCGAATATTGCGCCGGCAGCCCGAGGCCGGCCGCGCGGTGCTGGTACCACACCACCTCCCTGGGAAGGTTGGAGGACCAGACGACGAGATATTGCGTGAAGGCCAGGAAGCCCCAGAACCCGAGCAGCACCGCCAGGGCGGTGGCGACGGACCGGCTCGCCGCGGGATCGCCCGCCCGATCGGCCGACAGGGCGCGGGTGGCCGCGGGCTCGCGGCGGCCCATCACGGCCAGCACGACCGCGAGCGACACCGCGGCCGAGCACTGGGCCGCGATGAGCAGGAGGCCGAAGGCCGAGGAGTTGAAGCCCGGCTCGACGGCCTGCGCCCAGTCGTCGGCCGCCAGCGTGCCCATGACGAGGTGCAGCCCGAGCCCGGCGGCCGCCAGCGCGGGGCGCCGCGCGTCGCGGCCGCGCCCGGACGGGGGCCGCGCGAAGACGAGCGACAGGGCCGTCCAGGCGAGGAGGAAGGCGATGGCCCCCAGGGTGAAGAAGCCCGGCGTCATCCACCAGCCCGGCAGCCCGCCCTTGGCGGCGGCGAGCGAGGGGTAGAGGCCATCGAGCCGCAGCAGCACGGGGATCGCCAGCGCGGACGCCAGCGGCATCACGGCCACGAGGCCGCGGAGCTCCGCGAGGAGCCCCGTCTCCGGCACGTCGAGCAGTTCGCAGCCCATGACGACCGGCAGGGCGCCGAGCGGCAGGGCCAGGGCGAACAGCCAGGCGCCGAGATAGGACGGCATGACGGTCGCGCCCGCGAGGCCGAGCCCGGCCAGGGCCGCGAAGCCCAGGACGCCGAGCGCCAGCGCGATCAGGGCCGGGCGGCTCACCGCGCGGCTTCCAGCAGCGCGCGGTCGGACTCCGGCAGGGCGTCCACCCGGGCATCCTGGCTCTGCTGCAGGGCCCGCACGTAGGCGATGACGGCCCAGCGGTCGGCCGACTTCACCCGGTCGGCGTAGGAATACATGACGCCGTGGCCCTGCGTGATGACGTCGTAGAGGTAGGCGGCCTTCGCCTGTTCGAGACGCGGCAGCCACAGCGGCGGCGGCTGGGGGAAGCCGCGCTGCACGATCATGCCGCGGCCGTCGCCCGACGAACCGTGGCAGGGCGAGCAGAAGACGTTGAACTCGGTGCGGCCGCGATCGAGCAGGGCCGGCGTAACGACGGCGGGCTGCGGCGCCGGCAGGTCGGGCGCGTCGCGCGCCACCGTGCCGGCCACGGGCTGGCGCATGGAGGAATGGTCGGCGAAGAAATGGTTCTCGTCCCACTGCCGGGCCTTGTCCTGCGCGGCCATGTCGGCGCGGTCGCAGCCCGCGAGCAGCATCGCCGGCAGCAGCACGCCGAGGAGAGTGGCGGCGCGCCTCACCGCGGCACCCGCGTGACGCGCAGGGGGCGGTCGTCGAGCCCGTCCAGCGCCGCCTCCAGGGCCGCGATATCGAGCGGCCGTCCCACCCCCTCGGCGACGGTGAGGAAGTAGCGGTCCTGGGTGACGCGGGTGAAGTCCGGGACGTTGAAGGCCGGGTGGTTGAGGCGCGGCAGGCGGTTCAGGAACAGCATCGACACGTAGACCGCGAGCGCGCAGGCCGTCAGAGAGAACGACACGCTCGGCACCACGAAGGCCGGCCAGGACACGGGCGGCCGGCCGCCGATGTTGAACACGTAGTCGTAGGCCGTGGCGTAGACGCACATCCCCATCATGCCGGCGAAGCCGAGGAGGGCCGCGCCGACCGCGATCAGCGACATGGACGAGGAGGCGAGGCCCAGCGCCTCGCCCATGCCGTCGATCGGCACCGGGGAATGGGCGTCGACCTCGCCGAGCCGCGCGGGCGCGATGGCCCGCACGCCCGCGAGCAGCGCCGCGCCGCTGTCGAACTCGGCCGCGACCGCGTGGATCGGCGCCTCCC
>CAXTFP010000129.1:0-5459 GCA_964243135.1 uncultured Lichenihabitans sp. | reverse complement strand
CTCCCCGGCGGGGAGCTCATCGTCCGGCATGGCCGCTCCCGTCCGCCGCGCCGCGCTCGGCCAGGCTCAGGCGCCGCACCTCGATGATCGAGACGATCGGCAGGTAGCGCAGCCCCAGCAGCGCCAGGGCGAAGAACAGCCCCACCGAGCCCATGAAGGTGGCGATGCCCCACAGGTCGGTGGCGAAGGGGCGGGACGAGGACGGCAGGAAGTCGTGCTGGAGCGTCGTCACGATCACCATGAGGTGGTCGCCGAAGACGCCGGCCGACACGGCCAGGCCGACGAGGGCGAGCGCGAGGGCGGATCGCCGCGCGGCCCGGAACCAGAAGACGTGGACCGGCAGCAGCGCCAGGAGCGCCATGTCCCAGAAGGCCCAGGCGTGGGGGCCGGCGAGGCGCCGGGCCAGGACGGCGGTTTCGAAGGCGTCGCCGCCGAGCAGTGTCGAGAAGCATTCGGCCGCGGTGCAGTACAGGTTGCCGAGCCCCAGCACGAGCAGCAGCACCGCCAGGACGGCGAGATGCGCGCCGGTGATCATGCCCTCGAGCCGGAATACCCAGCGCAGCGCCACGGCCGCCGCCGCCATGAAGGCCACGCCCGAGAAGACGGCCTCCGCCACGAAGGCGAAGGGCAGCAGCGGGTCGTGCCAGCCCGGCTCGACCGAGCCGGCGAACATCACGGCCGCGCCCGTCTGGAGCGAGAAGACCAGCAGCACGCCCGCCACCGCCACGATGCGGTAGGCCTGGAGCCAGCGGTGCCAGTGGTAGGCCGAGCCGCGCCAGCCGAGCGCGAAGAGGCCGTACAGGTGGGCGCGGTACTTTTCCCGCCCCGTCTCGCGCCAGCGCTCGACCGCCCGGTCGCGCAGGGTGGCGAGGTCCGGCAGGAGCCCGATGGTCCAGAACGTCAGGGCCACCATGAGGTAGCTGACGATGTCGACGGCGTCCCAGAACAGCGGGCTGCGGAACTGCGGCCACAGCAGGAAGGTGTTGGGATAGGGCAGATTCCAGTAGAAGTACCAGGGCCGGCCGAGGTGGATGATGGGGTAGACGGCCGCCGCCGCGGCCGCGAGGATCGCGCCCGTCTCGGTCAGGCGGTTGAGCGCGCCGCGCCATTCCGCGCCCCACAGCATCAGCGTGGCCGAGATGAGGAGGCCGCCCGAGGCGATGCCGATCCACCAGTCGTAGGCCACGATGTCGAGCGCCCAGGTGACGGGGACGTTGTTGCCCCAGATGCCGACGCCCTCGAACAGGACGAAGCCGAGCGACAGGGCCAGCACGCCCACGAGGCCCATGGCGCCCGCGAAGGCCAGCCACCAGCGCAGCCGCAGCGGGTGGCCGAAGGCGATGCCCGACACGTCGAGTCCGACGGACGCGAAGGTCTCGGACGGCGCGAGGAAGCGCCCCGGAGCGGGATCGGCGACGCCCGTCACGCTCAGCCCCTCCCCGTCGCGGCTGCGCCGCCGGCCCGCGGCGCGGCCTCGGCCGGCGCCCGTTCGGCAAGGTAGGTCGTGCGCGGCTTCAGGTTGAGCTCGCCGAGCAGGGAATAGTTGCGCGGGTCGGCGCGCGCTGCCCGCACGGCGCTGCCCGCGTCGTTGAGGTCGCCGAAGGCGATGGCCCGCGTCGGGCAGGCGCCCTGGCAGGCCGTCACTACGGCGCCGTCCGCGATGGGGGCGCCCGACTTGTCGGATTCGATCCGGGCCGCGGCGATGCGCTGCACGCAGTAGGTGCATTTCTCCATCACGCCCCGCGCTCGCACCGTCACATCGGGGTTGCGCTGGAGCTGCGTCGAGGCCGACAGGCCGCCCGTGTAGTCGAGATAGTTGAAGCGGCGCACCTTGTAGGGGCAGTAGCCCGAGCAGGCGCGCGTGCCGATGCAGCGATTGTAGACCATCAGGTTCAGCCCCTCGTGGTCGTGCAGAGTCGCCTCGACCGGGCAGCCCACCTCGCAAGGAGCCTCCTCGCAGTGCATGCAGGGGACAGGCTGGAAGTGGGTGTCGGGGTCGTCGAGCCCGGCCCCGGTCTTCAGGCCGGAATAATAGCGGTCGATGCGCAGCCAGTGCATCTCGCGTCCAACCGCCACCTGCTCCCTGCCCACCACGGGGATGTTGTTCTCGGCCTGGCAGGCCACCACGCAGGCGTTGCAGCCGGTGCAGGCGTCCGTGTCGATCACCATGCCCCAGGCGCGGCCGTCGTTCTCCTTCGCGGTGAAGTCGTAGAAGGACGGCGGGTCGTCGGGCGCGGCCTCGGCCCTCGGCCCATCGAGGCGCCGCACCCGCACGAGATCGTGCCCCTCCAGGGTGGAATGGTCCTGGGTGGTGGCGAGCCGCACCGTCCGGCCAAGCTTCGTCAGGGTGGCGCCGGCGCGGTGCCAGGGAGAAGCCTCCCGCCGCAGCGGGTAGGCCGAATAGCCGAGGCCGCTGAACAGCATGTCGGGCACGGCGCGGCCGTAGCCCAGGAACAGCGTCACGGTGTCGACCGCCTGGCCGGGTAGGATCCAGGTCGGGCCCTCGACGGCGGCGTCGCCCACGGCGACCCTCACCATGTCGCCGTTGGCCAGCGCCTCGCGCTCGGCCAGCGACGGGCTCACCGCCACGACGTTGTCCCACACCACCTTGGTCAGCGGCTTCGGCAATTCCTGGAGCCAACCGTTGTTGGCCGCGGCGCCGGCCCAGACCGTCGGGTCGGGGCGGAACACCACGGCGAGCGCGGGGCTCCCGGGCGGTGGAGGGGCAGCCGGGGCGGGGCGGGCCGGGACGAGCGCCACGCCTTCGGGCGGCAGGGCCGTGCCGGCCACGTAGCCGTCGAGCAGGCATCGGCGCCAGAAGGCGTCGAACGCGGCGAGGTCGCGGCCGTCCCTCCAATGGTCGCGCAGGATCGTCAGCCCATCGCGGGGCTCCGCCTCGGTGAGGATCGACAGCACCTCGGCGTCGCTGCGGCCGGCGTAGAGCGGCGCCACGGTCGGCTGATGGAAGCTGACCGTGCCGTCATGGGCGCGGGCGTCCCCCCAGCTCTCCAGCGGATGCGACAGGGGCAGGTGCCAGTCGGCGTAGGCCGCGGTCTCATCCACCGTGAAGCCGGTCTGGATCCGCAGCGGCACCTTCTGGATGGCCTTCGCGAAGTTGAGGTCGCCCGGCGCCGTATAGGCCGGGTTGGTGTCCAGCATGACGAGGGCCTTCACGCTTCCCCCCGCCATGTCGCGCACGAGGTCGGCGAAGGGCTCGGCCTCGGCCAGCACCGGCGCGGTGAAGAACACCGGCCCGCCGATGTTGCCGAGCGCCTCGTTGAGCCGGTGCACGGCCTCGTGCACGGCGGGGGGCTGGAACGCGCCGGCCGTGACGATGCCTCGCCCCCGCGCGTTCCCGAGCGACGCCGCGGCGCGCGCCACCCAGGCGCCCGCGACGTCGCCCTCGACGGGCGTCGTCGGCGCGGCGATCTCGGCCCGCAACCGCTCCGGCAGGTCGGCCAGTTCGGCCGGGCCCAGGGCGGCGTGATAGTCCGCCTTGGCCGAGGTGAGGCTCGGGGTGGCGGAGGCCGCGTGGAGCGTCAGCAGCCGGCCGGCCCCGGCCGAGGCGCGGCGGGCCTCGATCCAGTCGCGCGAGGTGCCGACCTGGTGCGGGCCGGCGTCGAGGAAATCGCCGTCGATGGCCACGACGACCTCGGCCCGGTCGAAGCGGTGGCGGGCGAGGAGGGGACGCCCGAAGGCCGCCGCGGCGCCCTCGGCCGCGGCCGAGCCCGTGGGGGCGTGGCCGTGCCAGCGCATCCTCGGATAGATCCGCCGCATCACCTCGATCTGCGCGAGCAGCGTCGGCGACGTCACCGGCCCCGTGAGGAGCCGCAAGCCCTCGCCGCCCTCGGACCGGAGTGCCGCGAAGCGCCCCACCGCCGCGCCGCGGAAGGCCTGCCACGAGGAGATGCGGCTGAGGTAGCGCACCGACTGGGAGCGCAGGGGATCGTAGAGGTCGAGGATCGAGGCCTGGGCGAAGATGTCCGAGCCGCCGCGGCTCCACGGGTGGCTCGCGTTGCCCTCGACCTTGAGGGGTCGCCCGTCGACCGTCGTGACAGTGGCGCCGTTGGCGTATCCGTCGAGCAGGGTGGCGGACGTGTAGGTCAGCGGCGCGCCGGGCTCGACCCGCTCCGGGTTGCGCACGTAAGGGATCTCATGGTCGCGCGGGTTGTCGGCCTGATCCGAGCAGGCCGACAGGCCCGCCAGGGCGAAGGAGGCCGCCATCAGCCGGACGAACTGGCGGCGGTCCGGCCCGTCGGCGAGGCGCGCGGCGCTGGGGAACTCCCGGGCGAGGAAGTCGCGGAACGCGGGCGTCTCGGCCACGGCCTCCAGGCTGCGCCACAGCGCGGGGCCGGAGCCGGAGCCGAGCCGGGCGCGGAGGTCGGCGAAGTCGTGGGGCGCGGGCATCGGCACTCGCCTCAACGGTGGCAGATGGAGCAGTCGGTGAGCCGACCCGGCCCTGCGATGTGGTAGTCGGCCACGAGCTGCGGGCCCACCGTCCCCTGATCGGCCGGCGGCGACCACTCCATGTTCCACACCTCGCCGGATGGCCGCACGTAGCGGTCGGGGTGGCGGTGGCACTCGATGCAGAACTCCATCTTGAAGGCGTTGGCCTTGTAGGTGAGCTGCATCGACAGGATAGCGCCGTGGCAGCTCGTGCAGCCGAAGCCCTTCTGGATGTGGATGGAGTGGTTGAAATACACGTAGGAGGGCAGCGCGTTGAGCCGCGCCCAGACGAGGGGCATGTTGCGCGCGAGGCTGTCGCGCACCGGCGCCAGCATCTCGGATCCCGTCCAGATCTGCGAATGGCAGGTCATGCAGGTCCAGGTCGGCGGGATACCGGCGGTCTGGAGGTATTCGGCCTGGGCGTGGCAGTAGCGGCAGTCGATGCCGAGTTCGGCCGAGTGGTGCTTGTGGCTGAAGGGCACGGGCTGTTCGCGGGCGATGCCGACGCCCGTCACGTAGTTCGACGACGAGAAGGCCGAGGCGGCGAAGAGCGCGCCCAGGAAGCCGACCACGCAGATCAGCAGCGCCAGCCGGAACACCGCGTCGGCGCCCGGAGCGAAGAGCTGTCGCTTGAGCGCCCTCACGCCGCGGGCTCGGCGGAAGGGGGCAGGCGCAGGTGCGGCGTCATTCCATCCCGCCCCCGATCAGGCCCGGCGCCGTTCGCGGCGGAAGGCGAGCAGCAGCGTGCCGCCGATGGCCAGCACGGTGACGATGCCGGCCAGACGCAACACTTTCATGATGGCGAGCGAATAGCGGCCCGTCGCGGCGTCGAAGTGGAAGCAGATCAGCAGCAGCGGCAGGGCCGCCTTGGCGATCCCGCCCGAGGACGCCAGCGTGACGGCGGTGCGCAGGTCGCCCGCGTGGTAGCCGGCGCCCATCAGGTAGCCCGACACGCGCCCCTCGGGCGTCAGCACCACGAGGCCGGCAGGGTGGAGAAACTGCCTCAGGTGGAC
>CAXTFP010000128.1:0-7902 GCA_964243135.1 uncultured Lichenihabitans sp. | reverse complement strand
GTGAACTTGCGCGTCGGCCGCTCCATGGCGGCGGGGGACACGGGCGCGGCGCGGCCGAGCGTCTGGCTCATGCCGCCCATGGTCTGGCCCATGCCGCCGCCGCCCATGGTCTGCGTCATGTCGCCGTCGCCCCTGCCGCCGTCGCCCTTGCCCTGGGCCATGTCACCCGTCACGCGCGATCTCCGTCGTCGACGATCCACGTGTCCTTGGTGCCGCCGCCCTGGCTCGAATTCACCACCAGCGACCCTTCCTGCATGGCCACGCGGGTGAGGCCGCCCGGCACAACGCGGGCGCCGCGGGCGCCGCTGAGCACGAAGGGGCGCAGGTCGACGTGGCGCGGGCTGATGCCGGCCGCGGTGGCCGTGGGGCAGGTCGACAGGGCCAGCGTCGGTTGGGCGATGAAGTTCGCCGGGTCCTGGCGCAGCCTCCCCGCGAAGGCGTCGATCTGCGCCCGGGTGGAATGGGGGCCCACCAGCATGCCGTAGCCGCCCGACCCGTTGACCTCCTTCACCACCAGCTCGGACAGGTGGTCGAGCACGTAGCGCAGGGACTCCGCCTCGCGGCAGCGCCACGTCTGCACGGTTTTCAGGATGGGCTCCTCGCCGAGGAAGAAGCGGATGATCTCGGGCATGTAGCTGTACATGGCCTTGTCGTCCGCGATGCCGGTGCCGACCGCGTTGGCCAGCGTCACCGAGCCCGCCTGGTAGGCGCTCATCAGGCCTGGCACGCCGAGCATGGAATCCGGGCGGAACGCCAGGGGGTCGATGAAGTCGTCGTCGATGCGCCGATAGATCACGTCGACCCGCTTCGGCCCCTCGGTGGTCCGCATGAAGACGACGTCGTCCTCGACGAACAGGTCGCGCCCCTCGACGAGCTCGATGCCGAGCTTGTCGGCCAGGAACGAGTGCTCGTAATAGGCCGAGTTGAACTGGCCCGGCGTCAGCAGCACCACCACGGGGTCGCGGTCGGCCGTGGGGGGCGTGACGGAGCGCAGGGTGGCCAGCAGCAGGTCCGGGTAGTTCTCCACCGGCGCCACCCGGTGGGCCGAGAACACCTCGGGGAAGAGCCGCATCATCACTTCTCGGTTCTCGAGCATGTAGGACACGCCCGAGGGCGTGCGGGCGTTGTCCTCCAGCACGTAGAAGTCGTCGGCGTCGATGCGGATGACGTCGATGCCGGCGATGTGCACGTAAACGTCGTGCGGCACCTTCACGCCGATCATCTCGGGGCGGAAGTAGGGATTCCGGTAGATGAGCTCGGGCGGCACGATGCCGGCCCGCACCACCTCGCGCGGGCCGTAGACGTCGGCCAGGAACATGTTGAGCGCCTTCACGCGCTGCACGAGGCCGGCTTCGAGCCGCGTCCACTCGCTGCGGGCCAGCAGCCGCGGCACGAGGTCGAAGGGGATGAGCCGCTCGGTCGAGTCCTTGTCGCCGTAGACCGCGAAGGTGATGCCGATGCGGCGGAACAGGAGGTCGGCCTGGGAGCGGCGCGAGGCGAGCAGCCCCGGGGGCACCTGCGCCAGCCAGTCGGCCAGCCGCCGGTAAACCTGCCGCGGTCCCCCGGCCGCCTCGCTCATCTCGTCGAAGAATCTCGGATCAGCCGGCACTCGCGACTCCTCGGGATGCGGCGCGCCGCAGGTTTTTCGCGGAGCTGTTTCGCAAAGCTTATGCCATGCAATCCGGCGGGATCTATGGGAAAACGAGGCGCCGGCCGGCGGGTTGCATCCGGCGAGGGGTGCCGCGATGGTCGAGGGAACAGCGGGCGCGGGGCGGGCCGGCGGGGCGACGGCGGGCTTCTACGCGGCCCTGCCGGTGGCCGATGACTTCGGCGCCGCCGTCGACATGGACCGCTACGCGCCTCTGCCGGACGACTGGTCGCTCGGCCTCGCGGACGTCGTGACCTCGACCGAAGCCCTGGAAGCGGGGCGCTACAAGGCCGTCAACACGGCGGGCGCGGCCGTGATCTCGGCCGTGTCGAACGCGCTGGGGTCGCTCGCCTTCCCGTTCGTGTTCACGGGCGACGGGGCGAGCTTCGCGGTGGGGCCGGGCGACGCCGCAGCGGCCGGGGAAGCCCTGGCCGCCACCGCCGCCTGGGTGGGCTCCGAGCTCGGGCTGACGCTGCGGGCCGCCATGGTGGCGGTGTCGGCCGTGCGGGCCGCGGGGGTCGACCTCCGCGTCGCCCGCGTCGCGGCCTCGGCCAACGTCGACTACGCCATGTTCGCGGGCGGCGGGCGGGACTGGGCCGAGCGGGAGATGAAAGCCGGGCGCCTGTCCCTGCCCGCGGCACCCCCCGGGGCGCGGCCCGACCTGACCGGCCTCACCTGCCGCTTCCGCCCCATCGCGGCCCGCCACGGCACCGTGCTGTCGGTGATCGTCAAGCCCGCGGGGGGTGCCGAGGGGGCGGCGGGCTTCGCGGAAGCCTGCGGCGACGTGCTGGCCATCGCCCGCCACGGCCCCTCGGGCGGCCATCCCCTGCCGCCCGAGGGGCCGCCGCACGGCTGGCCGACGGCTGGCCTCGACGTCGAGTCCCGCCTGCAGCGCCGCCGCGGCGAGTCGCTCGCGGGCAGCCGGCTCAGGGTGGCGGCGCGCTCGCTGTTCGACACGCTGGTCCTGCGGATCGGGCGGCCGGTGGGCGGCTTCGTGCCCGCGGCCTACCGGCGCCAGCTCGTCGACAACTCGGATTTCCGCAAGTTCGACGACGGGCTGATGATGACGATCGACTGCCCGACCGCCACGGCCGACGCCATCGCGGCGCGGCTCGCCCGGGCGGAAGCCGCGGGCG
This sequence comes from uncultured Lichenihabitans sp., assembly GCA_964243135.1. Taxonomy (GTDB): domain Bacteria; phylum Pseudomonadota; class Alphaproteobacteria; order Rhizobiales; family Beijerinckiaceae; genus Lichenihabitans. Next base: position 5,118 of record CAXTFP010000128.1, on the reverse strand, counting down.
CCGTGCGCTTCGGCCTCCACCGGCAGGCCGAGGCGCTCGTCACCTGCATCGTGCCCTCGGCGAGCCGCCCCGACCACGTCCATTTCGTCGACGGCGCGGCGGGTGGCTACGCGGTCGCGGCCACGGCGCTGAAGCGCAAGGGCGCTTGAACACCCCGCGAGAAGATCCGCGCCGCGGCGGACGCCGTGGATCCGAATGGCAGGTCTGCAAATTTGGTTAGCATGGGGGGTTGAACCCCTCTAGGCTGGGTCGAGACGTCCTTTTTTCGCCGCATCGCCAGGAGCGTTCCATTCCGACGACCCCTGCCAAGGCCGCCGCAACGGCGCACGCGCCCGACATCCTGCGGGTCGAGGACCTCCGCGTCGGCTTCGCCATGCAGGGGGGCGCCGCCGAGGTCGTGAAGGGCGTGACGTTCCGAGTGCCGGCCGGCAAGACCGTGGCGCTGGTGGGGGAGTCGGGCTCCGGCAAGACCGTCATCACTCAGACCGTGATGGGTCTCCTGCCGAAGAACGGCCTCGTGCTCGGCGGCCGGGCCCTGTTCACCGACCCCAAGGACCCCGCCAACCCCGTCGACCTCGCGGCGCTCAGGCGCGACGGGCCGGAGATTCGGCGCCTGCGCGGCAGCCGCATGGGCATGATCTTCCAGGAGCCCATGTCGTCGCTGTCGCCGGTCCACACGATCGGCAACCAGATCCGCGAGGCGCTGATCCTCCACCGGCAAGTCACCAAGGAGGAGCAGCGCGACGAGGTGCGGCACATGCTGGGCCTCGTGGGCTTCAAGGACCCGGCCCGTGCCTACAAGATGTACCCGTTCGAGCTGTCGGGCGGCCTCAGGCAGCGCGCCATGCTGGCCATGGCGCTGATCTGCCGCCCGGCCCTGCTCATCGCCGACGAGCCCACCACGGCGCTGGACGTGACGATCCAGGCCCAGGTGCTGAACCTCATGCGCGATCTCCAGGGCGAGCTCGGCATGGCGATCCTGCTCATCACCCACGACCTCGGCGTGGTGGCCAACATGGCCGACGAGGTGGTGGTGGTGTACCACGGCGAGATCACGGAGGCCGGCACGGCTTCCGACATCTTCCGCCGCCCGCAACACCCCTACCTGAAGGCGCTGCTGAAGGCCCTGCCGTCCTTTGACATGAAGCAGGGCGAGCGGCTGGTGTCGCTGCGCGACAGCGGCGCCGACCTTCACGCCCTGGTGCCGCTGCGCAGGACCGCGGCGCCCCAAGAGGCGCCGCTCCTGTCGATCCGCAACCTGCGCAAGTCCTTCACCATCAAGGGCGGCGGCTTCCTGAAGTCGCGGCGCGACAGCGTGGTGGCGGTGGACGACGTGTCGTTCGACATCCGGCGGGGCGAGTGCCTCGGCCTCGTGGGCGAGAGCGGCTGCGGCAAGACCAGCCTGAGCAAGCTCGTGATGCGGGCCATGAAGCCCGACCGCGGCTCCATCCTGTTCAACGACGGCGCCCGGGAGATCGACGTGCTGGCCCTGAGGGGCCGGCGCCTGCGCGAGTTCCGCCCGCGCCTGCAGATGATCTTCCAGGATCCGGTGTCGTCGCTGTCGCCGCGCATGACGGTGCTCAACATCATCCGCGAGCCGCTGGAGATCCACGGCGTCGGCAGCCCCAAGGAGCAGTTGGCCCGGGTCGGCGACCTCATGGCGGCCGTCGGGCTCGACCGGCGCTTCCTCAACCGCTACCCGCACAGCTTCTCGGGCGGGCAGCGCCAGCGCATCTCCATCGCCCGCACGCTGGCCATGAACCCCGACCTCATCATCTGCGACGAGCCCGTCTCGGCGCTCGACGTGTCGGTGCAGGCGCAGGTGCTGAATCTCCTCAAGGACCTGAAGCGGGAGCTCGGCCTCACCTACCTGTTCATCTCGCATAACCTCGCTGTGGTGGACTACATCGCGGACCGCATCGCCGTGCTGGCCCACGGCCGCATCGTCGAGATCGCGCCGCGCCACCTCCTGTTCTCGAAGCCCGTCCACTCCTACACGCGGGCGCTGATGCGGGCCGTGCCCTACCCGGACCTCGACCGCCCGCTCGACCTGCGGCTCATCGCCGGCGGCAGCGCGTCGGACCCCGCCTCCTGGTCGCCGGAGTTCCGCGACGAGGGCGACCCCGCGAGCGTGGCGCCGATCGACCTCGGCGAGGGCCACTTCGTGCTGGCCCGCCCGAGCGTCGGCCGGCGGGAGCTGCTGGCGTCGTGAGGAGCCTCGCCCTCCTGGGCCTCGCCCTGCTGCTCACAGCCCCGCCCCGGGCCGGGTGGGCCGACGAGGCCGCGGACGTCAAGGCTGCCACGGAAGCGCCGGCCATCGCGCCCGCCGACACGGCCGCGCCAGCGGCGCCCGCCCCGGCCGCGGTGCCGGCGCCGACCCCGGTCGAGACGCCCTTCTTCGCCGAGAAAGTGTCGGCGGGGGCGCTGCCGCCGGTGGCCGAGCGGCTGCCCCAGGCCCCCCGCGTGATCGACCTCCGGGCGATGGGCCGCGAGACCGGCACGCACGGCGGCACCTGGCGCATGCTGATGGGCGACCAGCGCGACCTGCGCATGATGACGGTCTTCTCCTACACGCGGCTCGTGGTCTTCGACGAGAAGCTGAACCTCGTCCCCGACATCCTGCTCGGCCTCGACAACCAGGACGACAAGGTCTTCACCCTGCACCTGCGGCCGGGCCACAGGTGGTCGGACGGGGAGCCCTTCACGGCCGAGGACTTCCGCTACTACTGGGACGACGTCGCTAACAACGCCAAGCTGTCGCCCTCGGGGCCCAACCTGGCGCTGGTCGCCTCCGGCAAGCCGGCGAAGTTCGAGGTGCTGGACCCGCTGACGGTGCGCTACAGCTGGGACGAGCCGAACCCCGGCTTCGTGCCGGCCATCGCCTCGGCGCAGCCGGTCTACATCTTCATGCCGGCGCATTACCTGAAGCAGTTCCACCCGAAATACGCCGACAAGTCCAAGCTCGACCAGGCCGTCAAGGCCGCCAAAGTGTCGAGCTGGTCGGCGCTGCACGAGCGGAAGTCGCGCCAGTATCGGCCCGAGAACCCGGACCTGCCGACGCTCGACCCTTGGCGCAACACCACGCCGCCGCCGGCCGAGCAGTTCCGCTTCGAGCGCAACCCCTTCTTCCACCGCATGGACGCGGCCGGGCACCAGCTGCCCTATTTCGACTCCGCGACGATGACGCTCGGCACCACCAACCTCATCCCGGCCAAGGTCGCGGCCGGAGAGTCGGACCTTCAGGCGCGCTACCTCAACTTCGAGGACTACACGTTCCTGAAGGCGGGCGAACACGTCCACGGCTACGATGCCCGGCTGTGGGAGCAGGGCCAGGGAGCCTTCGCGGCGCTCTACCCCAACCTCAACGCCAAGGACGCGGGCTGGCGCGCGCTGAACCGCGACGTGCGGTTCCGCCGCGCCCTGTCGCTCGGCATCAACCGGCGCGACGTCAACCACGTCATCTTCTTCGGGCTGGCGCGCGAAAGCAACAACACGGTGCTGGCGCAGAGTCCGCTCTTCAAGCCCGAACTCGCGCCCGAACACGCGGGCTGCGACGGCGCGGCCGCCAACGCCCTGCTCGATCAGGCGGGCCTCGACAAACGTGACACGGACGGGACGCGGCTCCTGCCCGACGGGCGGCGGGCCGAGATCACGGTCGAGACGTCGGGCGAGAACCAGCTCTTCACCGACATCCTGGAGCTCGTCGCCAGCGACTGGTCTAAGCTCGGGCTGCGCACCTTCGCGCATCCCTCGCACCTCGACATCTTCCGCCAGCGCATCGCCAGCGGCGACACGGTGATGTCGATCGACCGCGGCATGGACAACGCCGTGCCGACCGCGGAATTCGAGCCCAGTGCCCTCGCGCCCACCATCGACTCGCAGTACCAATGGCCGGGCTTCGGCCTCTGGGTGCAGTCGTCCGGCCACGAGGGCCAGAAGATCGACATGCCGGACGTGCAGAAGCTCGAAGACCTGTACCGCGACTGGCGCCACGCCGACACGGTCGACCGGCAGCGCGAGATCTGGCGCGAGATGCTGCGGATCAACGCCGACGGGGCCTACGCGATCGGCATCGTCAACGGGACGCGCCAGCCCGTCGTCGTGTCGAACCGCATGCGCAACGTGCCCGACACGGGGCTGTTCTCCTTCGAGCCCGGCTCCTTCTTCGGCATGTACATGCCCGACACATTCTTCTACGCCGACGCACCGAAGGGCTGACGCCATGACCGACGCCAGGACCTTCGAGGCGCCCCGTCAGTGGAGGACCGGCCCATGCTGAGGTATCTGATCCGCCGCGTGCTGATCATGGTGCCGACGCTGGTCGTCACCAGCGCGCTGATCTTCACGGTGATGAGCGCCTCGCCGACCGATTATTTCAGCAACCTCGTGTCCGAGATGCAGGCCCAGGGCGAGAAGGTCGACACGGCCCGCATCGACTTCATGAAGAAAGAATACGGCTTTGACCGGCCGCCGGTCGAGCGCTACCTGTGGTGGCTGGGCGGCATGCTGCACGGCGACTTCGGCTATTCCTTCGAGTACCAGCTCCCCGTCAAGCAGGTGGTGGGCGACCGGGTGTGGCTGACCATCCTCCTGTCCTTCGCGACCATCATCTTCACCTGGCTCGTCGCCTTCCCGATCGGCATCTACTCGGCCACGCACCAATATTCCTGGGGCGACTACGGGCTGACCACGCTGGGCCTGCTTGGGCTGGCGATCCCGCACTTCCTGCTGGCGCTGATCTTCCTGTACTTCTCGAACCAGTGGTTCGGCCTGTCGATCGGCGGGCTGATGGACCCGAAATATTTCGACGCGCCGATGAGCTGGGCGAAGTTCGGCTCGATCCTCAGCCACCTGTGGATCCCGGTGATCATCATCGGCACGGCCGGCACGGGCTCCATGATCCGCGCGGTGCGGGCCAACCTGCTCGAGGAGCTGCACAAGCAATATGTCGTGACGGCCCGCTCGAAGGGGCTTTCTCCCATGCGGGTGCTGTTCAAATACCCGTTCCGCATGTCGCTCAACTTCTTCATCTCGGACATCGGCTCGATCCTGCCCTCCGTGATCTCGGGCGGCGAACTCGTGGCGATCGTGCTGTCGCTGCAGACCACCGGGCCGCTG
>CAXTFP010000127.1:0-7902 GCA_964243135.1 uncultured Lichenihabitans sp. | reverse complement strand
GCTGGTGGTCCGTGATCACCGAGGAGAACTCGCTGCGCGGCCCCATGGCGCCCTGCACCCGGCCGACCAGCGCCCCCACGGGGCTCGACATGCCGCTGTGGAGCTTCGGGTTCTGCTTCAGCAACGCGCCCAGCAGCGTCGAACCCGAGCGCGGCAGGCCGGACAGGAAATGGATGCCGTTGTTCATGGTGGGGCTTCGCCGCGCTGTTGATCGATTCCGCGCCGCTTCTGCCCGGCCGTGAGGCGCCTGTCGAGCGCCGCGGCCCGATCCGCCGCGGCGGACCGAAGGGACTGGACGGCGGGCCTGCGGCGCGCTTCAACCCGCGCCGCCGCTATGACGTCCAACAGAGATGCGAGACCGCACCCATGAGTTACCTGTTTGAATCGCTGCGGCTGGGGTCGCTCGACCTGCCCAACCGCATCGTCATCGCGCCCATGTGCCAATATTCGGCCGAGGACGGCCGGGCGACCGACTGGCACATGATGCATCTCGGTACGCTGGCGCTGTCGGGCGCGGGGCTGCTCATCCTGGAAGCCACGGCGGTGTCGCCTGAGGGACGCATCACCCCGGGCGACCTCGGTCTCTACTCCGACGACACCGAGGCCGCGCTCGGTCGCGTGCTCACCGCCCTGCGGGTTCACTCGGCGATGCCGCTGGCCGTGCAACTCGCCCATGCCGGCCGCAAGGCGTCGAGCGAGGCGCCCTGGGACGGCGGCACGCAGATCGCCCCGGATGCACCCCGCGGCTGGACGACGGTGGCGCCCTCGGCCGTGCCCCACGCCGACGACGAACACGCCCCGACGGCGCTGGACCGCGCCGGGCTGGAGCGCGTGAAACGCGACTTCGCCGACTCCGCCCGCCGCGCCGCCCGGCTCGGCCTCGAGGGCATCGAGATCCACGCCGCCCACGGCTACCTGTTGCACGAGTTCCTGTCGCCGCTGGCCAACCTGAGAACGGACGACTACGGCGGCTCGCTCGAGAACCGCATGCGCTTCCCCCTGGAGGTGTTCGACGCCGTGCGGGCCGCCTATCACGCCGAACGGCCCGTGTGGGTGCGCCTGTCCGCCACGGACTGGGTCGAGGGCGGCTGGGACATCGAGGGCACGGTCGCGCTGTCGAAGGCCCTCGCGGCGCGCGGCTGCGCGGCGATCCACGTGTCGTCGGGCGGGGTGTCACCTCGCCAGCAGATCGCGCTCAAGCCCAACTACCAGGTGGGCTTCGCCACGCGCGTCAAGGACGAGGTCGGCATTCCGGTGATCGCCGTGGGGCTCATCACCGAGCCCGAGCAGGCGGAGGCCATCCTGGCGGGGAACGAGGCCGACGCCGTGTCGCTCGCCCGCGCCATGCTCTATGACCCGCGCTGGCCCTGGCACGCCGCGGCGGCCCTGGGCGCCCAGGTGCGCGCGCCTCAGCAGTACTGGCGCTCGCAGCCGCGCGAGTTCAAGGACCTGTTCGAGGGCACGGGCTCCGCTCAGCGTTGAAGACGTCACCTCGGTCTCGCCGACGACATGATCGAGGGATTGTATCATCCCGCGACGGACGAGGAGGCTACGATGCGCTCTGTGACCATCACGTTGTCGGACGACATGGCGCGGGCCATCGACGCGAAGATCGCGACCGGCGGGTTCGAAACCGAGGGCGACATCGTTCGGGAAGGACTCGAAACCTTGCTGGCCGACCACCCGACGCTCGAAGGATGGCTCCGCAGCGACGTCGTCGCGAGCTGCCGTGAGATGGCCGCCGATCCGTCGCGCGGGATCCCGATCGACGACGTCGCGAGCCGCATCGAAGGCCGGATGCGCGGTAGAATCTGAAGCTAGGTCGTCGGATCGACAACCCCGCGCCGTTCGCCGAGCCTCGCAGCAGTCACCCGACATGGCTGTTAGCCCGTCCAGTTCCACTCCTCCCTCGCGCCGTCTAAACCAATGCGCGACAGACCGCCCGGCCCGCACTACCGTGAGGGCGACGGCACAGTCGCGCCTGGCCCGAAGCCCACGTCGGCCCTCCGCTTCCCCGAGCCCGCCGTCGCGAGGGTCGACCATGCGAATCCACCTGGGCTGCGAACTCAAGTTCCACCTGCCCTATCCCACCCCCATCATCATGATGCTGAACGTCCACTATTCGCGATCCGCGGACCTGGAGCGGCCGGATCACATCACCACTGAGCCCGCCGTGCCCCTGGAGGGCTTCCGCGACGGCTTCGGCAACTGGTGCACCCGCGTGCTGGCACCCGCCGGCACCTTCGCGGTCAAGGTCGACAGCGTCATCCGCGACGGGGGCGAGTGGGATTCGGTCGACGAGGTCGCCGTGCAGCATCCGGTCGAGCACCTGCCCACCGACACGCTCGGCTTCCTCTTGGCGAGCCGCTACTGCGAGAGCGATGCCCTGTCGGACGAGGCGTGGCGCCTGTTCGGCCACACGCCGCCCGGCTGGGCTCGGGTGAAGGCCATCGTGGACTTCGTCCACGGCCACATCGCCTTCGACTATCAGGACGCGAGTTCGACCCGCACCGCCGTCCAGGCCTACGTCGAGGGCAAGGGCGTGTGCCGCGACTTCGCTCACCTCGCGGTCGCCTTCTGCCGGGCCATGAATATCCCGACCCGCTACTGCACGGGGTACATCAGCGACATCGGGCTGGTGCCGCCCTTCGGCCCCGGCGACTTCGCGGCCTGGATCGAGGTCTACCTCGGCGGGCGCTGGCACATGTTCGACCCGCGCAACAATGCGCCCCGCAAGGGCCGGGTGCTGATGGCCTTCGGCCGCGACGCCGCCGACGTGTCGCTGACCCACCCCTTTGGATCGCGCTACCTCGACGAGTTCCGCGTCTGGACCGACGAGGTGCCGGACGCCTGACGGCCGCGATCAGCTTTCCCGCATCGGAGGCGCGAACGGCCGCGGCCGGTAGTCCAGCACCGCCAGGCCCTCGGCGACGTCGAAGACGAGGTCCTGGTTCATGCGGGCGAAGACCGCGCTTCCGAACCCCATCTCCCGGACGATGCCGACCCGCGCTGCCACCCAGAAGACGAAGCGCAGCAAAGGCAACGGAAGCAAGCTGAAGAGCGGGCGCAGCCCCTGGCTGCGGAACACACGCTCGGCCATCGCCCGGTAGGTCAGCACCTCGCCGCCCGCGATGTTGAAGGCCCGGTCCGCGGCGGCCGGGTTGTCGAGCGCGCCCAGGATGGCCGTGGCGATGTCGTCCGCATGGATAGGCTGGCGCAGCCCGTGCGAGGGGCGGGCGATCGGCAGGGCGCGGGCGCGGCGCGCGAGCCGGACCATGCGGGCGATGTTGCGGTCGCCCACCCCGTCGTAGACCAGCGTGGGCCGCAGCACCGTCCAGGCCACGCCCTCGCGCCGGCCCCACTCGGCCAGCGCCGCCTCGGCCCGCTCCAGCTTGCGCGCGGTGGCGCGCTCTCCAGGATCGTCGCTCTCGGCCTTGCTGAACAGGCTCGTCGAGCCGATCGCGACCACCGCGCGAGCCCCGGAGAGCCGGGGCAGGGCGCGGGCCAGCAGCGCCAGGGGCAGCACGCTCACCACGAGCGCCCCGGCGGGCACGGACCAGGGCCCGTCCTCGGCGAAGTCCACCCGCTCGACGCCGGTGCCGGGCGGCACCGCCACGTCGCGCCGCGCCACCGCCACCGTGTCGCGGCCGGCCGCCGCGAGGCGCGGCAGGAGGTAGGCGGCGATGAGGTTGCTGGCGCCCAGCACCACGACGGGGCTGCGCGGGGGAGGGGCGGCCGGCGCCGTTGGGGGTACGTCTTCCGTCATGGTCCTTCGAGGGCCGGGGCCGCGGGGCGGGGGCGGCGCGCTACCCTATAGCACCGGCCCGGCGCGACGGGGTGGGCAGCGGGGGCCGGATCCGCTACACCGCGGGGACTGGACGGCGCGGGCGCCGTCCCCGCCGCTCCACTTCCCGGAGGCACAGCCGCTCCCGGGCATCTTCAGGGCCTCGATGACGATCGAACGAGACGTGCCGGCGCTGTCGCAATATCTCAAGCGCGGCATCATCATCGCCCATGACCTCGTGGCGACGGCCCTGGCCTTCGGCGGCTGCTTGATCCTGCGCTACCAGTTCTGGCAGTTGGCCCCGATGGCCGACGAGATCGTCTGGATCATGCCGTTCTTCGTCGCGGTGGCGGCCGTCGTCTACCGCGTCTTCCCGCTCTACGCCTCAAAATGGCGCTTCGCGTCGCTGCCGGACCTGTTCAACATCTTCAAGGCCGCGAGCCTGCTGGCCCTCGTCATGCTGGTCGGCGACTACGTGCTGCTGGCCCGCGGCCTGACGCCCTGGCTGATGTTCGGCGAGAAGACGGTGGCGATCTACTGGCTGCTGCAGATGTTCCTGCTCGGCGGCCCGCGCCTCGCCTATCGCTACCTGAAATACGTGCAGTCGCGCCGCGTCGGCGACCGCGAAAGCGCCAGCAACGTGGTGATCCTCGGCCGCGCCACCGAGGCCGAGGTGGTGCTGCGCGCGCTGGAGACGGGGCTGCGGCGCCGCTTCGTGGCCCGCGCCATCCTGTCGCCGCGCCGCAGCGACTACGGCACCTCCATCCGCAACGTGCCGGTGCTGGGCAACTACGGCGAACTCGAGCGCGTGGTGGCGGAGGCGCAGGACGGCAACCAGCCTATCGCGCGCATCATCGTGGCGCCCAACGAGTTCGTACCGGAATCCGAATCCGAGATGCTGCTCGCCACCGCGAACCGGCTCGGCATCCCCCTGTCGCGCATGCAGACGGTCGAAGAGGGCGCCACCGTCGCGTCGGCCCTGAAGCCCGTCAACATCGAGGACCTGCTGTTCCGCCCGAGCGTCGAGGTCGACCGCGCCATGCTGGCCGAGCTCCTGGCCGGCAAGCGCGTCATCGTGACGGGAGGCGGCGGCTCGATCGGCTCGGAGATCTGCGCGCGGCTCATCGCCTTCGGGGTCGCGGACCTGCTGATCCTCGACCATTCCGAGCCCTCCCTCTACAACGTTCTCGAATCCCTGGCCCCGCTCTGCACCGAGAGCATCAAGCTGGCCGGCAAGATCGCCGACGTGCGCGACCGCGACCGCATCTTCACGCTGTTCCGCGACTTCAAGCCCGACCTCGTCTTCCACGCCGCGGCCCTGAAGCAGGTGCCGTTCCTCGAAGTCGACTGGACCGAGGCCATCAAGACCAACGTCTTCGGCTCGGTGAACATCGCGGACGCCGCCGCCCAGACGGCGAGCGCCGCCGTGTTGATCTCGACCGACAAGGCCGTCGACCCCGTGTCGATCCTCGGCGCCACCAAGCGCTTCTGCGAGATCTACGCCCAGCTTCTCGACGTCGAGGCCGCGGCGGCGGCCAAGCCGCTGCGGCTCCTGTCGGTGCGGTTCGGCAACGTGCTGGGCTCGGTCGGCTCCGTCGTGCCGCGGTTCAAGGCGCAGATCGAGCGCGGCGGTCCCGTCACGGTCACGCATCCCGACATGGTGCGCTACTTCATGACGGTGCGGGAAGCCTGCGACCTCGTGCTCACGGCCTCGGCCCATGCGCTCGGCCGCCGTCCCGCTTCGGCCGAGCGGGCCTCCGTCTACGTGCTCAAGATGGGCCAGCCCGCCCGCATCGTCGACCTCGCGACCCGGATGATCCGCATGGCGGGCTTCGAGCCGGGGCGCGACATGGAGATCGTCTTCACCGGCATCCGCCGGGGCGAGCGGCTCAACGAGTACCTGTTCACGGGCGACGAGCCGATGCTCGACATCGGCGTCGACGGCGTCACGGCGGCCCGCACGGTTGGCTACGAGCGGGCGCGCATCGTGCGCTGGCTCGACACGCTGGCCGGCGCCATCGCCTCGGGCAGCCGCGCCGACGCCGACCGCGTCTTCGCCGAAGCTATCCCGTCTTTCGCCAAGCTGCTGCGTGAGAGAGCGGGCGGCGTCGTGGTGGACCTCCAGGCCGCGCGCTCCCTGACCGGCGAGCGCGGGGCCGGGCTCGACGGCGAAGGGGGCACGGGCTTTGCAGGGGTGGCGCGGACGTGATGGGCTCCCTCTTTTGACTGTCGGGCCTTCGCGGTTTCGCCGCAACGCATCGTCAAGGTCGCGGTGCGACGATGACCGCACGACGCCGATCGACCGGAGGCTGAAGGGATCCGCATGAACCGTCTCGCCCTCGCCCGATGGATGCGCCGGCCCGAGGCTCGCCGCTTCCTGGCCTTCCTGCTGACCGGCGGCGTCGCGGCGGCCGTGAACGTGCTGAGCCGCATCGTCTTCGGCCTCGCCGTGCCCTACGAGGCTGCCGTGGCGCTGGCCTATCTCGTCGGCATGACGACGGCCTTCTTCCTCGCCCGGATGTTCGTCTTCGCCGGCTCGGGCCGGAGCCTGCGCGTCGAATACGGCCGCTTCGCCCTGGTGAACGTCGCGGCCCTCGTGCAGGTGCTGGCCGTGAGCGTGTTGCTCGACAAGGTGGCGTTCCCGGCCGTCGGGCTCGCGTGGAATGCGGAGCTCATCGCCCACGTCATCGGCGTGCTCAGCCCCGTGCTGGTGAGCTACCAGGGCCACAAGCGCTTCTCCTTCGCTTGACGGGGCCGGCGACGTCGGCTTTCTGCCGGCTCTGATCGGCCCTGCGGCCGACGGGCGTGGCGGGAGTGGGATGGCAGAGCGCGACGACGGGCGAGGTTCCGCCCCTGACACGCGCGGCCCTTCGGGCCTCCGCCCCCTGATCCGGCTCCTCGCCCGGCTGATCGGATACCCGGAAGACTGGGCCGACCTCCTCCACCCCGAACGACGCCGCGCCCGCTGCAGCCTGCGCCTCCGCGCGCGCCGCCTCGCCGCGGCCGGGCTCGTGGCGCCCCGCTGGTACCGCGCCACCCACGCCGGCACCTCCGGGCCGGCCGCCGAGCATTACCTGTCGCGCGGCGCCGCCGAGGGCCGCGATCCGCATCCCGCTTTCAGCGCGCGCCGCTACCGCGCGCTCTTCCCCGCGGCCGGCGACGACGGGCGAACGCCCCTCGACCACTTTCTCGACCGCGCCGAGGCGCAGGACGCCGGGCTCGACCCCGCGTTGCGCGTCGCCGTCGCGCCCCTGCCGGCCGCGATCCACACCGGCCTCGGCACCGCGCTCTTCGTCCACGGCTGGGCCTATGCGCCGCGCGGCCGGATCCGTTTCCTCGACCTCATAGTCGGCGCGCATCGCCACCCGATCCACGACCATTCGCAGCCCCGCCCCGACGTGCTCGAAGCCGAGACGGCGCGTGATTCCCACGGTCACGCCTTCTTCAGCGGCTTCGAGACGGTGCTGACCCTGCCGGCCGTCGCGATGCCGACCGAACTGGCGTTGCGGCTCCGGGTCGTGACGCGGGACGGCGAGGTGCTGGAGCATCCGCTCGGCCCGCTGACGCTGCTGCCCGGCGACGGCGCGGCCCCGCTGCCGGCGGCGTGGCGCGGCGACGGCCCGCGCGTCGCCATCTGCATGGCGACCCACCAGCCGCCGCTCGACCTCTTCGCCGCGCAGGTCGCCTCCATCCTGGCCCAGACTCACGCGAACTGGATCTGCATCGTGTCGGACGACGCCTCGCCCGACGCCGTGACGGAGCGCATGGCCGCGCTGCTCACGGATCCGCGCTTCGTCTTCCTGCGCCACCGCGAGCGGCTGAACTTCTACGGCAACTTCGAGCGCGCGCTCCGCGCCGTGCCGGCCGACGCCGACCTTGTCGCGTTGAGCGACCAGGACGACCGCTGGCATCCAGACAAGCTCGCCACGCTGATCGGCGCGCTCGACGAGGATGCGGCCCTCGCCTACGCGGACGTGCGCGTGGTCGACCGCGACGGCCGCACCCTGTCCGACACCTTCTGGGTGACGCGGCGCAACAACTTCACCTCCCTGCCGAGCCTGCTCGCCGCCAACACGGTGATGGGGGCCGCGAGCCTGTTCCGCGCTTCCCTGCTGAAG
>CAXTFP010000126.1:0-7904 GCA_964243135.1 uncultured Lichenihabitans sp. | reverse complement strand
TGTACGAATACACGTTCAAGCGGAACGAGATGGCGGTCGGCTCGGCCAGCGCCGTCATCATGCTGGTGGCCATCAGCATGATCATCGTGCCCTACCTGTGGTCCGAACTGCGGGAGCGCGTGCGGTGAGCGCCGCCTCGCTCCCACCCCCGCCCCGCGCGTCCCGCCTGCCGGGGGCGCTCGGCCGCGGCGCGCTCTACGGGGTGCTGGGGCTCTTCGCGGCCGTCTACCTCGTGCCGCTGTTCGTCATGGTGGTGACGTCCTTCAAGACCATGCCGGAGATCCAGGACGGCGGCATGCTGGCGCTGCCGAAGGATCCCACGCTGGCGCCCTGGGCGCGGGCCTGGGGGGAAGCCTGCGTCGGCCTCACCTGCGCCGGGATCAAGGGCTATTTCTGGAACTCCATCCGCATGGTGGTGCCGGCCGTGGCCATCTCCACGGTGCTGGGCGCGCTCAACGGCTACGTGCTGACCAAGTGGCGCTTCCGCGGCCACAGGCTGGTGTTCGGGCTGATGCTCTTCGCCTGCTTCATCCCGTTCCAGGCCGTGCTGCTGCCCATGGCGACGGTGCTGGGCAGCTTCGGCCGGTTCGGCACCGCGCTGGAGAACGTCACGGGGTCGCGCTTCGGCTTCGGCGACCCCACGGCCAACCTCGTCTTCGTGCACGTCGTCTATGGGCTCGGCTTCACGACGCTGTTCTTCCGCAACTACTACGAGGCCTTCCCGACCGAGCTCGTGCGGGCCGCCATGGTGGACGGCGCCGGCTTCTTCCAAATCTTCCGCCGCGTGCTGCTGCCCAACTCCGTGCCGATCCTCGTGGTCTGCGTGATCTACCAGTTCACCAACATCTGGAACGACTTCCTCTTCGCCTCGGCCTATGCCGGATCGGGCGACGCCATGCCCATGACGGTGGCGCTGAACAACATTGTCAACACGTCGACGGGCGTGGTCGAATACGACGTCAACATGGCGGCCGCGATGATCGCGGCCCTCCCCACCCTCATCGTCTACGTCGTGGCCGGCCGGTACTTCGTGCGGGGCCTGATGGCCGGCGCCGTGAAAGGCTGACAGCGCGATGGCGTTCCTCGAGATCGACGGCCTGAAGAAGCGCTACGGCGGCGTGGAAGTGCTGAAGGACATCAGCATCGACCTCGACAAGGGCGGCTTCCTCGTCCTCGTCGGCCCCTCGGGCTGCGGGAAGTCGACGCTGCTCAACACCATCGCGGGGCTGGAAACCATCACCGAGGGACAGATCCGCATCGACGGTCAGGTCGTCAACGACCTGCACCCGTCCAAGCGCGACATCGCCATGGTGTTCCAAAGCTACGCCCTGTACCCCAACATGACGGTGGCCGGGAACATCGCCTTCGGCATGGAGATGCGCGGCGTGCCCAGGCCCGAGCGCGACAGGGCCATCGCGGGCGTGGCCAAGACGCTGCAGATCGAGCACCTGCTCCACCGCCGCCCGTCCCAGCTCAGCGGCGGGCAGCGCCAGCGTGTCGCCATGGGGCGGGCGCTGGTGCGCGACCCCCGGGTGTTCCTGTTCGACGAGCCGCTGTCCAACCTCGACGCCAAGCTGCGCGTCGACATGCGGACTGAGATCAAGCGGCTGCACGCCACGACCGCCACGACGGTGGTGTACGTCACCCACGACCAGATCGAGGCCATGACGCTCGCCACCAAGATCGCCGTGCTGAAGGACGGCACGCTCCAGCAGGTCGGCACCCCGGCCGAGATCTACAACAGGCCCGCCAACCTCTTCGTGGCCGACTTCATGGGGTCGCCCGCCATGAACCTGCTGGCGGCCCGGGTGGCGGACGAGAACGGGCAGACCGTGCTGAAGCTCGTGCAGGGGGACGTCAGCGTGACCTTCGCGTGCCCGCCGACGGTGGGGCGCCCGCTCGAAGCCGGCCGCGAGCTGATCCTGGGGATCCGGCCCGAAGCCATCACGGACCGCGACGGCGCCGACCGCAACTCCCGCGCCGTGCAGGTCGTGGACGGGCTCGTAGACGTGGTCGAGCCCGCGGGCTCCGACACTTTCGTGGTGACGCAGCTCGGCGGCAAGTCGCTCACCGCGCGCATGCGCTCGGACGCGCAGGTCAAGGCCGGGCAGGTGATCCCCTTCGCGTTCAACCTGGAGAAGGCGGTGCTGTTCGAGCCCGGCTCCGGCGTGCGCCTGTAGGGCCGCGCCGCAACCCCCCTCCGGTCGTCCCGCGTTGAGGGGCACGGCCGCACCGGCCGCGGGGAGCACTCTCCATGCGCGTCGTCGCCCTCGAGGAGCATTTCACCGTCCCGGCCCTGGTGGAGCGGATCAGCCCGCAGCTCATCGCCCGGCGCGGCATGCCGGCCCGGGGCGAGGCCTGGAGCCCGCTCAACCAGATGGATGCGATGGCCGAAGCCGGGCCGCGCCGGCTCAAGGCCATGGACGACAGCGCCGTCACCGTGCAGGTGCTGTCGCTGGCGGGTCCCGGCGCCGACCTGCTGCCGCCGGATGAGGGGCCGGCCTGGGCGCGGGACGCGAACGACGCCCTGGCCGAGGCCGTCGCGGCCCATCCCGCGCGCTTCGCGGCCTTCGCCCACCTGCCGCTGACGGCGCCGGAGGCGGCCGCCGACGAGCTGGAGCGCGCGGTGCGCCACCTCGCCTTCCGCGGCGCCCTCGTCAGCGGCACCACGGACGGCCGCTTCCTCGACGACCCCCGCTTCGCGCCGGTCCTCGCCCGCGCCGAGGCGCTGGCCGTGCCGATCTACCTCCACCCCGGCATCCCGGACGCGCCGGTGCGGGCCGCCTACTACGACGGGCTGCCGGGCGACGTGTCGTTCCCCTTCGCCATCGCGGGCTGGGGCTGGCACGCCGACACGGCGGTGCACGTGCTGCGCCTCGTTCTGTCGGGCGCGCTCAACCGGCACCCGCGGCTGCAACTTGTGATCGGCCACATGGGCGAGGGGCTGGCCACCATGCTGCCCCGCTTCGACCAGGTGTTCGGCACGGTCCTCGACCGGCCCCGCAGCGTGAGCCGGACGATCCTCGAACAGGTGCACGTCACGACGAGCGGCTTCACGACCCTGCCGCTGTTCCTGGCCCTGCTCGAAACCTTCGGGGCCGACCGCATCCTGTATTCCGCCGACTACCCCTTCGTCCCCGGCGACCCCGGGGGCGCGTTCCTGAAGCGCCTGCCCGTGTCCCCGGCCGACCTCGCCAAAATCGCCCACGGCAACGCCGACCGCCTGCTGCGCCTGGGGTCCGTGTGAAATCGAGGCTGGAGGCCGACGTGGTCGGCCGGAGGCGATGAAAACAGGGAAGCGCGGCCAGACCTGCCGTCCGTCCCCAGCGTGACGGCAGCTCGTGGGGTCGTGATCGTCGCATGAACAGGTCGCTGTACCCGAACCGCTCCCGGTCATGACCCGAGATGCCGACGTCCACGAGGCTCCGCTCCGATCCCGTGGCGCTGTCGGGGATCGCCAGCGTCGCGGCTGGACTGTCGAACACTTCGGCGAGCGACCCGAATGTCGTCGGCCAAAGGCCGGGGTCGACGGCACAGTCTTGGATCATCTTTACTGATCGAGACAGTTCTTCAGCATGCATGAGAACGTCGCCGGTCAATAGCGCCGCTCGGCCTCACTCCGGGGTTGGCAGATGTGTATGGCCTTCTCTTGCCTCGATACGTTCCCGAAAGTCGTCTCCCATCCCCTTTTTGGGGGAGGCGCGCCGGCTGGCCGCCCGTCTACTTTGCCCGAACCTGAGGCCCGTCCATGACAGCCGCCGTCGAGAGACACGTCCGATGCCGAATGCGATCCTCCCCGCGGCCTTCATCTACGGCCTGACCATCGGGGCCACGACCCTGTCGCTCGGCCCCGTCAACCTGATGATCCTGCGCGAAGGCTTGGCGGCCGGGCGCGTCCTGCTGACGGCGACCTGTGCCTGGACCAGCTACTGGCTCCTGCTCGGCCTCGCCTACCTCCTGTCCGAAGCGCGCCCCGCCGCGGACGCGACGATGCGGACGTCCCTGACCTGGGCGAGCGTCGTGGCCCTCGTCGTCCTGTCGATCCTGTCGACCCGGTCGGGGCTGCGCGGCCTCCGGCTCGCGGGTGGACCGGACGTCCTGGCCCGTCACGGGATCAGGTCGCGCTACATGCTGGCCGTGATCTGGTGCAGCCCCCTGACCTACGTCGAACTGGTTCTGGTGCCGGCGGGCCTGTGCCGCACGGGCGTCGCCGCGGGCTCAGGCTTCCCGTTCATCGCGGGTTACGCCATCACGGCGGCGCTCGTCTGCCTGTTCTACGGCTACGCCGGCCGCCTCATAGCCCCGCTCGTCACGCCGCGCGCGAGCTCGCTCTTCGACCTCGCGTCCGGCCTCGTGCTGGCGGGGCTCGCGGTGTCGCTGCTGCAGTCCTGCCTGGGATGAGCGTCACCCCGTCCGCGCGAGGCCGATGTTGCTCAGGAACACCGGCCAGTCGGCGAGCCGAAGCGCGCCGCCGCTGGCCTGCGCGTGGCCGCCGCCGTAGTTCTCGTCGGCGCCGGGCGGCGCCACGTCGCGCAGCAGCGCGACGAGGTTGCGCGGCAGGGCGGTGCGGGCCGCGACATGCACCCAGCCCGGCCGATAGCCGTGGTTGGCGCAGAGCACCACCTTGTCCTTCAGCCGCGTGCGCCAGCTCTGCGCCACCAGCGGGTGGATCTGGCAGCCCGAGTCGATCTCGATCAGCGCGAAGTCGCCGGTGATCCGCGGCGGCACGCGCTTGGCTCCCTCCAGCGCCGCCTTCACCTCCTCCCGCGCCGCCTGGAGCGCATCGACGCCCGGGTGGCGGCCCGACAGGAGGTCCTTGGGGCTGTCGGCTGCGAGGAGCAGGTCGAGCGCGGGGCCGTAGTCGCCCGACGCCGTGCGGCGCGGCGCGTTGACCAGCGACACCGTTTCGCGGATCGCCGTGGCGGTGTAGAGCTTCTTGGCCTCGGCGAGTTCGGGGAAGGGGGCCTTGTCGCCGAGGTCGCCGACGAGGCCTATGGCCGCGAGCCACAGGAGCTCGGACGTTTCCCCCAAGGCCGCCGCGCAGCGATGGGCCATGAGGCTCGTGGTCGGCACGGGGTCCTCCGCGTAGCCCGACAGCACCGTCACAGCGCCCCCGCCCTCGGCGGACCCGCGGGGCACGTGGTGGTCCACGACGATCGTGGGCACGCCGGGCAGGACCGGCTCCGAGCGCGTGCCGAGGTCCGCCACCACGAGCCCGCCCGGGCCGCGGGGGCCGAGCTCCGCCCGGATCTCCTCCGACCACGGCGTCTCGGACCGCCCCAGCACCCGCACGGCCGCGGGGCGCCCGGCGCGGTCGAAGGCGCGCTTGAGCAGGGCGCCGGACGACAGGCCGTCGGCGTCGTTGTGGCACAGCACCAGGGCCGGCCGGCCGGAGTCGAAGCCCGCGAGCGCCGCGGCGAAGCGTTCCGTCGTGTCGGCCATCCCGTCCCCCATCGTTCCAGGAGGCGAACGGCGGGCCGGCAACCCCGTTCCGCCCCGCGACGCTCCGTCCTCGGGTCGGGCGCCCTTGCTTTTTCCGCCCGGGCGTCGCTTGTCGCGGCGGGGACGGACGGAGGACGCGATGCGGCGGGCCACGGTGGAGCGCAAGACGAACGAGACGGCCATCCGGGTCGAGCTCGACCTCGACGGCACGGGCGCGGCCGAGATCGCGACCGGCGTCGGCTTCTTCGACCACATGCTCGACCAGATCGCCCGCCACGCCCTGTTCGACCTCAAGGTCGAGGCGCGGGGCGACCTCCACATCGACGACCACCACACCGTCGAGGACACCGGCATCGCGCTCGGCCAGGCGATCCGCGAGGCGCTCGGCGACAAGCGCGGCATCCACCGCTACGCCGACTGCCACCTCGCCATGGACGAGTGCCTGACCCGCGTCGCCCTCGACTTCTCGGGCCGGCCCTTCATCGTGTTCCGCACCGCGTTCCACGCCGGCAAGATCGGCACCTTCGACACGCAGCTCGTGCGCGAGTTCTTCGGCGCGCTGGCGGTCCACGCCGGCATGACGCTCCACGTCGAGACGCTCTACGGCCTGAACGACCACCACATCGCGGAGTCCTGCTTCAAGGGCGTTGCCCGTGCGATGCGCCGGGCCGTGTCGGCCGACGAGCGCACCCGCGACCGCATCCCGTCCACCAAGGGCACGCTCGGGAGCTGAGGGGTGCGGATCCCGGCTCGCTGACGGGGTCGGGTCGCGCTTCCGCGGCTGCCTTCGACGACCCCCTCAGGGTGCGTGGACCCGGAGCACGCCGGCCTTCACGGTGGTGCCGCCGACGTCGACGCGCACCTTGATCAGGCCCTCGTGCTTGATCCGGACGGGAGAGAAGACGGCGCTCTGGTTGAACTCCTGGACGGGGGTGACGTCCCCGTCCCACGAGTCGGCCGAGAACTCTCGTGAGCCTCGCGCTTCGGACTCTGCGATGTCTTCCTCTGCCTTGAAGGCGGGCGCATCGCTCCGATCGCCCGGGAAGTACACCTTCCAGGTCAGCGCTCCGGCCCTGAGATCACCGGGCACGATCAACCGGATCAGGACGGCCAGCTTGGGGATGACGATGGGGAAGTGCGACACGACGAGATCGGCGTCGAACACGCCCATCAGGGACTTCTTCCCGCCGACCTCCTCCCGGATGTCCTCGCAGAAGAGCGATATGCCGAAGGGTTCCATGGCGGCCTACATCGCCGATCGCAGCGCGGGCCCGTCGACCGCGGTGGCTCGATCCATCCCCCAATCGTCAACGGTGCCGATCTCCTGACGGATCACGGGACGGATGTTCTGACCCGGCGTGACCGAGCGCTTCCTGAGGGAGAAGACGATCTCCCGATCCAGCGCGGAGGCGAATTCGGCGACGCTGCGCAAGGTGAGATTCTCCTCCCCCTTGAGGGCGCGCGACACCCGGGCGCGGTCGACGCCGAGGTCGTCGGCCAACTGCCGCTGCGTCAACCCGCGCTCCGCTTTGGCCTCCAGGAACGCCCTGACCAGCTCGTCCCGCACGCGGCCAATGAAGCGCCCGGCGGCCCGCCTTCGCGGGCTCAGCTTAAGGGTGAAGGACATCTTCGATGTTTCCGCGGATGAATTTAGGCTCGTCGAGATCCAGGCCGTTCCGCCGCCGCACCGTGTCGTCGCGATAGCCGGCGTAGAGGCCGATGGTCTTGCACCTCGCCGCCGTGTCGATGTTGGCGACGATGAACGAACACCTCGCGTTGAACCAGCCGAACAGGCGCAGATCCGGCGACTTCAGCTCGTAGATGCTCGGCGTCCGGGGTTCCATGATGTGAGCTCGTCCGTAATGAGCGATGTTCGCGCCGCAGATGTACTCATGCAGCAGGAAATCGAGTTGCTCCTCCAGGTCCTGGCGACCATGGCTCAGTTCGGGTTCATGCCGGGGAAGCGTGTCCTCGATCCACCTCACGACATGCGGGAAGCCGTAGATCGCCCGGATCGGCAACTCCCGCCCGTCGAGCTCCACATCCAGTCTGATCAGGGCGCCACGCTGACACAGGAGGGGATCGTTGCCATAAAAATCACCTAGGGTGAAGCTGCACCCTTCGGAACAGGCCGCCTCACCCCGCCGCGAGCGCGTCCCGGTAGGCCCGGACCGCCGCGCTCCAGCCCATCTCCAGCGCGTCGGCCGTGAGCTCGTGGCCGATCGACGCCTCGTGCAGGTTCGGCAGCGCCGCGACCAGGGGCGGCAGATTGTCGAGGTTGAGGTCGTGGCCGACGTTGAGCACGAGGCCGAGCTCGCCGGCCCGGCGCCCCGCCGCGGCGGCGCGCTCCAGCAGGGCGCCGTGGTCGCCCCGCGTGAAGGCCGCGCCGTACCCGCCGGTGTAGATCTCGATCCCGTCGGCCCCGGCCGCCGCGGCGCGCTCGACCGCCCCGGGGTCGGGGT
>CAXTFP010000125.1:0-7918 GCA_964243135.1 uncultured Lichenihabitans sp. | reverse complement strand
AATGGCTCACCCCGTTCTCCGGCTGTGCAGGGATCGTTTGCCGATGCGTTTTCTGCGAGGCTATCTGACCAAGTTGGCCATCGCCCTGTGCTTGGCGTCTAGCGTCTTTGCTTCCACCGCTCCGTCCCAGGCTGCCGCGCCCGCAGCCAACATCGTCGTCGAGGGCAACCGTCGCGTCGATGCCGACACCGTCCGCACCTATTTCCAGGGCACCGACGAGTCCAAGATCAACGAGGGCGTCCGATCCCTCTACGCCACGGGGCTGTTCTCGGACGTGCGCGTCAGCCGCGACGGCGGGCGCATCGTGGTCCACGTGGCCGAGAACGGCGTCATCAACCGCGTGGCCTTCGAGGGCAACAAGAAGGTCAAGAGCGAGCAGCTCGAATCCGAGCTGACGTCCAAGACGCGCGGTCCCTATTCCCAGGCGCTCGTGGCGGCGGACGTGCAGCGCATCCAGGAGATCTACCGGCGCTCCGGCAACGGCAACGCCAGGGTCACGAGCCGCATCGTCGACCTGCCGAACGGCCGCGTCGACGTGGTCTTCACCATCGACGAGGGCAGCAAGACCGGCGTGAAGGCGATCGAGTTCGCCGGCAACAGCGCCTACTCGTCGCGCAAGCTGCGCGGCCTGATGACCACGACGGAGATGAACCTCATCTCGTTCCTGAAGACGACCGACGTCTACGACCCCGAGAAAATCTCCTCGGACGAGGATCTGATCCGCCGCTTCTACCTGCGGAACGGCTACGCCGACTTCCGCGTCGTCGGCACGGACGTGAAGTTCGACGCCGAGGAGGGCGGCTACAACATCCTCATCACGATCGAGGAAGGCGCCCAGTACACGGTGAGCAACAGCCGGATCGATTCGCAGATCCCCGGCGTCGCCAACGACTCGCTGCTGCCCTTCCTCCGCCTCCAGGCCGGCGACACCTATGACGGCGACCAGGTGCAGAAGTCCGTCGAGGCCGTCACTCGCGAGGTGGCCCGCCGCGGCTACGCCTTCGCCGAGGTGAAGCCGCGCGGCGACCGCGACAGCGTCAAGCACACCGTGTCGCTCGCCTTCACGGTCGACGAGGGCCCGCGCGTCTACATCGAGCGCATCAACGTGCGCGGCAACGTCCGCACCCGCGAATACGTCATCCGCCGCGAGTTCGATATCGGCGAAGGCGACCCCTACAACAAGGTGCTGATCGACAAGGCGGAGCGCCGCCTGAACAGCCTCGGCTTCTTCAAGAAGGTGAGGATCACCAATGTGCCCGGCTCCTCGCCCGACCGCGTGGTCGTGAACGTGGACGTCGAGGACCAGCCCACCGGCTCCTTTGGCGTGTCGGGCGGCTACTCGACCTCGGACGGCTTCATCGCCGAGCTGTCGGTCAGCGAGTCGAACTTCCTCGGCCGCGGCCAGTTCGTGAAGGTCGCGATCCAGGAGGGCCAGAACGCCCGCGGCATCGATTTCTCCTTCACCGAGCCCTACATCCTCGACACGCGCGTCGCGGCGGGCTTCGACCTCTTCGCCAAGCAGAACGACAACACCCAGTACACCGACTACCAGACCTTCGTGACGGGCGGCACGCTGCGGCTCGGCGTGCCGATCACCGACGAGTTCTCGCTCTCGCCCCATTACTCGCTCTACAACACCCGCATCACCATCCCGGACACCACGGACGCCCCCTACAACGACTGCCAGTTCCCGGTGAACGGGGTGACGCCGGGCGTGGGCGTGCTCGGCGGAACTCCGCCATCCCTCATCGACAACTGCCTGACCAACGGCGAAGCCTCGCTGGCCATCAAGCAGGCGCAGGGCTCGACGCTGACGTCGCTCGCCGGCTTCACGCTCGACTATTCGACGCTCGACAACCGCAAGGACCCGACCCAGGGCCTCTTCGTCGAGCTGCGCAACGACGTGGCCGGCCTCGGCGGCGACTCGCAGTTCGTGCGCACGAGCGGCGACCTGCGCTACTACCACGGCATCTTCGAGGACGTGGTCGGCATCCTGCACCTTCAGGGCGGCGAGGTTCAGGGCTTCGGCAGCGAGAGCCAGCTCAGGATCGCGGACGAGTTCCAGCTCGGCCCGACCCTAGTGCGCGGCTTCGCGCCGAGCGGCATCGGCCCGCGCGACATCTCCAACCTCGCGGCCTACAAGTACAACCCGCTCGGCGGATCCACCTATGCCGGCGCCTCGGCCGAGGTGCAGTTCGCGCTGCCCTACCTGCCGCGCGACCTCGGCCTGCGCGGCGCGCTCTTCACCGATGCCGGCACGTTGTTCGACTATCAGGGCAAGACCAATTTCACGCCCGGCGGCGGGGCCTGCGTGCCCGACAGCACGCCGCCGGCCTACACCCAGGGCACCTGCGTGACGGTGCGCGACTCGGCGGCGATCCGCTCCTCGGTCGGCGCCTCGGTCCTGTGGGCCTCGCCGCTCGGCCCGATCCGCTTCGACTACGCCTACGCGTTGTCGAAGGACAAATACGACGTGACCCAGGCGTTCCGCTTCTCGGGCGGCACCTCCTTCTGACCGGTTCTACGCGCACGGCCGGGACGGGGCTTGCCTCGCCCGGATCGGGGTGGCAAGCCTCCTCCGGACGGCCCGCGGGCTGCGGGCCGACCGGCGGGTGGTGATGGCGTCTCCAGTGTTCTTCCGTCCCGCCGCGGAGCCGTCCCTCGGCGACGTGGTCCGCTGGACCGGCGCCACGGCGCCGCCGGACGCCGATCTCGACCTGCGCATCCGCGCGGTGGCGCCCCTCGACCTCGCCGGCCCCGGCACGCTGACCTTTCTGGACAATCCCCGCTACGCGCCGGCCCTGTCGGTGACGCGGGCCGCAGCCTGCCTCGTGCCGGCCCGCTACGCCGACCGCGTGCCGGAGGGCGCCGTGGCGCTGGTCGCCAAGGAGCCCTACCGGGCCGTCGCGGTCGTGGCGGGGCACCTCTACCCGGACGCGCTGCGCCCGGGGTCGCTGTTCGGCACGGTCGGCATCTCGCCGAGCTCGACCGTCCACCCCGAAGCGCGTCTCGAAGCCGGTGTCACGGTCGACCCCGGCGCCGTGATCGGCCCGCGCGCGGAGATCGGCGCCGGCACGGTGGTGGGGCCGCACGCCGTGATCGGGCCGGACGTGCGGATCGGGCGCAACTGCTCGGTCGGCGCCAACGCCACCGTCGTGCACGCCCTCGTCGGCGACCGGGTCATCCTCCACGCCGGCGTGCGGATCGGCCAGGACGGGTTCGGCTTCGCCATGGGGCCGGGCGGCCACCTCAAGGTGCCGCAGATCGGCCGCGTGGTGCTCCAGGACGACGTCGAGGTCGGGGCCAACACGGCGATCGACCGCGGCTCCAACCGCGACACGGTCGTGGGCGAGGGCACCAAGATCGACAACCTCGTGCAGATCGGCCACAACGTGTCGATCGGCCGGCACTGCGTGATCATCTCGCAGACCGGCATCTCGGGCTCGACCACGCTCGGCGACTTCGTGGTCACGGCCGGCCAGGCGGGCCTGGCGGGCCACCTCACGATCGGCGCGGGCGCCCAGGTCGGCGCCAAATCCGGTGTGATGAACGACATCCCGCCGGGCGAACGCTGGTTCGGCATCCCGGCCCAGGCGGCGCGCGAACAGTTCCGCCTCCACGCCACGCTGAAGCGCCTGGCCCGGAGGGCGGGCGGAGATTCAAACTGATCGCGGCTTGGCGGGGCTGCCGGGACATGCGACATCGGCGGCCGGGCCTCCAGCGCCCGAAGCGAGCGGGGCGGGGATGGACGAAGCGGCGCGGACGGAGCTCGACTCGGTCGACATCGTGAGATTGCTCGAATACCTGCCGCACCGCTATCCGTTCCTGCTGGTGGACCGCATCGACGCGATGCGGGGCGACGAGTCCTGCGTGGGCATCAAGAACGTCACCTTCAACGAGCCGCAGTTCCAGGGCCACTTTCCCGGCCGTCCCGTCATGCCGGGCGTGCTGCTGATCGAGGGCATGGCCCAGACGGCCGGCGCGCTCTGCGTCCACGCGCAGAAGCTCGACAGGCCGCGGCTGGTCTATTTCATGACGATCGACAAGGCCAAGTTCCGCAAGCCCGTGGTGCCGGGCGACCGGGTCGAGTTCCACCTGCGCAAGCTGAACCAGCGCCGCAACATGTGGTGGTACAAGGGCGAGGCCAAGGTCGAGGGCGCCCTGGTCTGCGAGGCCGAGCTCAGCGCCATGCTCGTGATGGAATGAGGGCGGCGGTGCTGTCGACGTCGAATCCGGGCTGGGGACGCGCCCATGGCTGACGCGGAGACGCGGGACCACGCGGCCGACCCCCACATCCACCCCTCCTCGGTCGTGGCCCACGCGGCCCGGCTCGGCCGCGGCGTCCACGTCGGCCCCTTCTGCACCGTCGGGCCGGACGTGCAGCTCGGCGACGGGGTGCGCCTCGTCTCGCATGTCGCGGTCGCCGGTCACACGAGCATCGGCGAGAACACGCGCGTCTTCCCCTTCGCGTCGCTGGGCCACGAGCCGCAGGACCTGAAGTTCCGCGGCGAGCTGTCCGAACTGCAGATCGGTCGCGACTGCGTGATCCGCGAGGGCGTCACCATGAACCCCGGCACGGCGGCCGGCGGGCTGCTCACCCGCGTCGGCGACCGCAGCGTGTTCCTGGCCCAGTCGCACGTGGCGCACGACTGCCGCGTTGGCGACGATGTGATCTTCTCCAACAACGTGATGCTGGCCGGCCACTGCTCCGTGGGGGACCACGCGATCCTCGGCGGCGGCGCCGCGGTGCACCAGTTCGTGCGCCTCGGCCGGCACAGCTTCATCGGCGGCCTCGCCGGCGTCGAGCACGACGTGATCCCCTACGGCATCGCGCTCGGCAACCGCGCGCATCTCGCCGGGCTCAACGTCGTGGGCCTCAAGCGCCGGGGCTTCTCGCGCGAGGCGATCCACGACCTGCGCCGCGCCTACAAGCTGCTCTTCTCGGCCCCTGGCACCCTGAAGGAGCGGACCGAGGCGGTGGCGGCGGAGTTCGGCGGCCACCCGCAGGCCGACGAGATCCTGGCCTTCCTGCGCGACGGCGGCGAGCGGGCCATCTGCGTGCCGCGAGACGGGCGCGACCCGGCGTGACCTCATCCGCGCCGCTGCGGATGTTCATCGTGGCGGGCGAGCATTCGGGCGACCACCTCGGCGCCGGGCTGATCCGCGCGCTGCGCGAGCGCGTCCCCGCCCTCACGGTCGAGGGCGTGGGCGGGGCCGAGATGGTGGCGGAGGGCCTGGCGCCCCTGTTCCCGCTCGCCGACATCGCCGTGATGGGCTTCGTGCCCGTGGTGGCCCGCCTGCCGCAGCTGCTGCGCCGCATCCGCGACACCGCCGAGGCCGCGGTCGTGTCGCGGCCCGACGTCCTCGTCATCGTCGACAGCCCCGACTTCACCCACCGCGTCGCGCGGCGCGTGCGGGCCACGGCCCCGGCCATCCCCATCGTCGACTACGTCAGCCCCACGGTCTGGGCGTGGCGCCCGGGGCGGGCCGCCGCCATGCGGGCCTACGTCGACCATCTCCTGGCGCTGCTGCCCTTCGAGCCCGAAGCGCACCGCCGCCTCGCCGGGCCGCCCTGCACCTACGTCGGCCACCCGCTGATCGAGCACCTCGGCGCGCTCCGCCCCGATCCCGTCGAGGCCGAGCTGCGCTCCTGCCCGACCCTCCTGGTGCTGCCGGGCTCGCGCCGCTCGGAGATCCGCCGGCTCACGGCCGTCTTCGGGGAGGCCGTGGGACGCGTCGCCGACCGGGTGGGCGGCCTCGACGTGGTCCTCCCGGCCGTGGCCGACCTCGCGGATGAGATCCGCGCCCGCGTGGCCTCCTGGCGGGTCGCGCCGCGGGTGGTCACGGGAGAGGACGCCAAGCTGGCCGCCTTCCGCCGCGCGCGGGCGGCGCTCGCGGCATCCGGCACCGTCACGCTCGAACTCGCGCTGTCGGGAGTACCCATGGCGGTGGCCTACCGCGTGTCGCCGCTGGAAACCTGGCTGCGCTTCGTCGTCAAGGTGCCGTCGATCGTCCTGCCGAACCTCATCCTGGGCGAGAATGTCGTGCCCGAGTTCCTGCAACACGCCTGCACGCCCGACGCCCTGGCCGACGCCCTGGTGCCGCTGCTCGGCGACACGCCGGCGCGCGCGGCGCAGGTCGCCGGCTTCGACCGGCTCGACGCCGCCATGCGCATCGCCCCCGGCTCGACGCCGAGCCGCGAAGCCGCGGCCCTGGTCCTCGCCGCCGTCGGTCCCGCACGTCGTGCTTAATGAGAGCGGTTTCGATTTAAGCGCTTGTGAACCCTGATCGTCTTTACTGCGGGAGATCGGTCCAAGACCCCGTGCCGCAGCCTCCCCCGAGGTGGTGTGCCCGGGTTCGCAGCGGACCGCGCGCGTGATCGAGGGTCGGCGATGTCGATGCGGAGTGAATCGGAGTACGATCGGGCGGGCCGTGCCGGCGCCGACCGCGAGCTCGACCTCGGCTCGCTCGGCCGCACGCTGGCGAGGCGCCGCTGGTGGTTCATCGGCCCGGCGCTGGCCTGTTTCCTCGGTGCCCTGCTGTTCGTGTCGCTGGTGCAGCCGCGCTACACGGCCGAATCGAAGGTCCTGGTCGAGAACGGGGAGAACTTCTTCACCCGCCCCGACCGCTCGGACCAGCTCGCCGCCACGCTGCCCGACGACGAGGCCGTGCAGAGCCAGATCCAGCTCGTGCAGTCGCGCGACATCGCGCGGGCCGCGATCCGCCGGCTCGACCTCAAGGGCAATGCGGAGTTCGATCCCCTGGCGCGCGGCCTCAACGCCGTGTCGCGCCTGCTCATCCTGCTCGGCCTCGAGCGCGACCCCACGGCCGTGTCGCCCGAGGACCGGATCCTCGCGAACTACTACGAGAGGCTAACGGTCTACTCGGTGCCGAAATCCCGTGTCATCGCCATCGAGTTCACGGCCGCCGATCCCGACCTCGCGGCGCGAGCCGCCAACACGATCGCCGAGCTCGTCATCGAGGCCCAGTCCACCGCCAAGCGCGACAGCGCCAGCGCGGCCGCGGCGTCCCTGGCGTCGCTGGTGAACGACCTGCGGACCCGCGTGGCCGAGGCCGAGGGCAAGGCCGACGCGTACCGCACGCAGTCCGGCCTGCTCATCGGCACCAACAACGCCAACATCACAATCCAGCAGCTGGGCGACATCAACACCCAGCTCGCCCAGGCCCGCACCGCGGAGGCGGACGCCCAGGCCAAGGCCAAGATCATCCACCAGATGCTCCGGCAGAACCGCGTCGGCGAGATCCCCGACGTCGCCAACAACGAGTTCATCCGCCGCATCTCGGAGCAGCGCGCGACGCTGAAGGCCGAGATCGCGCTCCAGAGCCGCACGCTGCTGCCCGGCCACCCACACATGCAGGAGCTGAACGCGCAGTTGGCCGACGTCGACACCCAGCTCCGCACGGCTGGCGACAAAATGGCCCGCACGCTGGAGAACGACGGCCACATCGCGGCCGGCCGCGTCGAGAACCTCCTGGCCGCGCTCGACATCCAGAAGAAGACGGTCGGCTCCGCCGGCGTCGACCAGGTGCGCCTCAACACGCTGGAAACTCAGGCGCGGCTGCTCAAGGACCAGCTCGAGTTCAACACGTCGAAATACCAAGAAGCCGTGGCGCGCGAGAATGCCGCCTCGACGCCGGCCGACGCGAGGGTCATCTCGCGCGCCGTCGCGCCCCAGTTGGCCTCCTTCCCGAAGAAGGTGCCGATCATCGCCATCGCGACGATCGCCGGGCTGGTGCTGTCGCTGGGCATCCAGGTGGCGCGCGAGCTCCTGTCGGGCCGTGCCTTCGCGGCCGAGGCGGCCGAGCGCGACCTCAGGGCCACCACCGACGCCGTTGTGCCGCGCCGCGCCGCCGGTCCGGCCGCGTCGCCGGCCACCACGGAGGCCGCGGTCGAGGC
>CAXTFP010000124.1:0-7953 GCA_964243135.1 uncultured Lichenihabitans sp. | reverse complement strand
GTCGTCCTTGGCGCGGGCCGCGTCGGCGCCGAAGCTCGAAGTCGAATCGGTGTCATACGGGTCAGCCATCGCGTCCTCCAGCCAGCGAGGGCCGGGGGCGCGCCCGCGCCGCCACCCCGCAATCGTGTCGGCGAGCCAACGTAGCGGGAGAGCGGGCGGTTCCGGCCCACCCCTGCCCGGCCGCAGAATCCCTGGGGATCGCCCGTCAGGGCATCATCACGACGGGCGTGCCGACCTCGACGCGGTCGAACAGGTCGACGATGTCGCGGTTGAGCATGCGGATGCAGCCGTAGGAGGCGGCCGTGCCGATGGATTGCGGCCTGTTGGTGCCGTGGATGGCATATTGGTCGCCGCTGAGCGTCAGGGCGCGCATGCCCATCGGGTTCCGCGACGAGCCGCCCGGGATGTAGTCCGGGAGCCAGGGCTCGGCGCGCTTGACCTCGGCGGGGGGCGCCCAGGCGGGGTTGCGGTACTTGCCGTCGATCTGCACCGTGCCCCGCCACTGGCGACCGGACCGGCCGACCGCCACGGGATAGCTGATCGCGTCCCCACCCTCGCCGATGAGGTAGAGGCGCCGACGCGCCTGGCTGATCACCACGGTGCCGGGCGCGTATCCGGCCGGGCCCTCGTCCAAGACGGCGGCGCGGGCCGGCGCCACCGCCGTGCAGAGCACGGTGAGGGCCGCGACCGCGATGGAGATCGCCAGCACGACGTGGACCAGGATGGGGCCGGTCCGGCCCGCCGAGCGGGCGCCGAAGCCCGCGCGATGCGTTCGCTGCATGTGATCGCTCCCTGCCGGTCTCGGCCGGCTGCGGCGAGACGGTGGTGTCCGGCCCCTGAACGGGGCGTTACGGGCCGCCCGCGCCGCGGCCCGCGCTGCCGAAAGGGTGAACGGTTAAGGACCACCCAGGCCCGTTCACCCCCGGTTGGCCACGAGGTCGTCCACCACCGACGGGTCGGCCAGGGTCGAGGTGTCGCCGAGGCTGCCGAGCTCGTTCTCGGCGATCTTGCGCAGGATACGGCGCATGATCTTGCCGGAGCGGGTCTTCGGCAGGCCGGGGGCGAACTGGATCACGTCAGGCGAGGCGATGGGGCCGATCTCCTGGCGCACGTGGGCCACCAGCGCCTTGCGCAGCCCGTCGCTGGCCGCGACTCCCTCCATCAGGGTCACGTAGGCGTAGATCCCCTGCCCCTTGACGTCGTGCGGGTAGCCGACGACCGCGGCCTCGGACACGCTGTCGTGCGCCACGAGCGCGCTCTCGACCTCGGCGGTCCCCATGCGGTGGCCCGACACGTTGATGACGTCGTCGACGCGCCCGGTGATCCAGTGGTAGCCGTCCTCGTCCCGGCGGCAGCCGTCGCCGGTGAAATACTTCCCCGGATAGGCCGAGAAATAGGTGTCCTCGAAGCGCTTGTGGTCGCCGTAGACGGTCCGCATCTGGCCGGGCCAACTGTCCGCGATGACGAGGTTGCCCTCGCAGGCGCCCTCCAGCACCCGGGCCTCCGCGTCCACCACCTCGGGCTTCACGCCGAAGAAGGGCCGCGTGGCGGAGCCGGCCTTGAGCCGCGTGGCGCCGGGCAGCGGCGTGATGAGGATGCCGCCCGTCTCGGTCTGCCACCAAGTGTCGACGATGGGGCAGCGGCCCTCGCCCACGACCCGGTGGTACCATTCCCAGGCCTCGGGGTTGATGGGCTCGCCGACGGAGCCGAGCAGGCGCAGGCTCGCGCGGCTCGTCCGCTTCACCGCCTCGTCGCCCGCGCCCATCAGCGCCCGGATCGCGGTGGGGGCCGTGTAGAGGATCGTCACCCCGTGCCTGTCGACCACCTCCCACATGCGCGACACGGTGGGGTGGTTCGGCACGCCCTCGAACATCAGCGTCGTGGCGCCGTTGGCGAGCGGCCCGTAGACGCCATAGCTGTGGCCCGTGACCCAGCCGACGTCCGCCGTGCACCAGTAGACGTCGTCCTCGTGCAGGTCGAAGACGTATTGGTGGGTCATGGACGCGTAGACGAGGTAGCCCGCGGTGGTGTGCAGCACGCCCTTGGGCTGGCCGGTGGAGCCCGACGTGTAGAGGATGAACAGCGGCGCCTCGGCCTCCATCTCCTCGGCCGGGCAGTCCGTGCCGACGGTCGCTGCGGCCTCCTCGTAGCGGACGTCGCGGCCCTCCACCATGGCGACGTCCGCCCCGGTGCGGCGCACGACCAGCACCGTCTCGACGATGCCGGACTTCTGGACCGCGGCGTCGACGTTTTTCTTCAACGGCACCGTTCGGCCGCCGCGCAGAGCCTCGTCGGCCGTGACGACGAAGCGGGAGTCGCAGTCCGTGATGCGGCCCGCGAGGGCTTCGGGGGAGAAGCCGCCGAAGACGACCGAGTGGACGGCGCCGATGCGGGCGCAGGCCAGCATGGCGAAGGCGGCCTCAGGGATCATCGGCAAGTAGATCGTGACGCGGTCGCCCCGGCGCACGCCCCGCGCCTTCAACACGTTGGCGAAGCGGCACACCTCGCCGTGCAACTCGCGATAGGTGATGGCGCGCGCGTCCTTCGGGTCGTCGCCCTCCCACAGGATCGCGACCTTGTCGCCCCTATCGGCCAGGTGGCGGTCGATGCAGTTGGCCGACACGTTGGTGGTGCCGTCGCCGAACCACTCGATCGACACGGCGCCGGGCGCGAAGGAGGTGTTCTTGACGCGGCTGAAGGGCTTGATCCAGTCGATCCGCATGCCGTGCTCGCCCCAGAACCCCTCCGGGTCCCGCATCGAGCGCGCGTACATCTCGTCGTAGCGGTGCGCCCCGATCAGGGCACGCTTCCTGAACGACTCCGGCACATCGTGGACGTGCTGAGACATGACGCTCCCTCCTCGCACCGTGGCGGACCCGACCGGCCTCTCGCGGGCCGGCTGCTCGTCGAAGCTTACAAACCGCGAAGCCCCGTCACAAGGGCGGCCCACGCCGCGGGGGCGGAGGGGCCGGTCACGCCCCGTAGGCGTGCGTCGCCCCCCAGGGGTCCTCGACGGTGCCGTCGCCGAGGTACTCGGGGCCGACCGGCACCTTGCCGTGGCCGCCGGGGATGTCGAGCACGTAGGTCGGCTGGCACAGGCCCGACACGCGCCCCCGGAGCGCGCGCATGAGGGCGCGGCCCTCGGCCAAGCCGACGCGGAGGTGGCCCGTGCCGGGCGCGAGGTCGCCGTGGTGCAGGTAGTAGGGCCGGATGCCGAGCTCGACGAAGCCGCGCATCAGCTCGGCCAGCGTGGTCGCGTCGTCGTTGACGCCGCGCAGCAGCACGGTCTGGCTGACGAGGCTCACGCCCCCGTCGACCAGCCGGGCGCAGGCGGCCCGCGCGGCCGGCGTCAGCTCGCGCGGGTGGTTGCAGTGGAGCCCGAGATAGGTGGCCTTGCCCGAGGCGCGGAGCGCCGCGACGAGCTCGGGCGTGACGGTCTCGGGCGCCACCACGGGCACGCGGGTGTGGAAGCGCACGATCCGGACGTGGGCCATCCCCGCCAGCCGGTGCATGGTGGCCGCGATGCGGCGCGGCGACAGGGCGAGCGGGTCGCCGCCGGTGAGGATCACCTCCCAGATCGCCGGACAGGCCGCGATGTAGTCGAGCGCCGCCTCGGCCTCGGCGGGCGGGAGCACGGCGTCGGCCCCGGGGCCGACGCGCTCGCGGCGGAAGCAGAAGCGGCAATAGACCGGACAGACGTGCAGCAGCGTCAGCAGCACGCGGTCGGGGTAGCGGTGCACGATGCCCGGCACGGGGCTGTGGGCGGCGTCGCCGATCGGGTCGGCCAGTTCCTCCGGGCGTCTGTCGAGCTCGGCCGTGCTCGGCAGGAACTGGAGCGCGATGGGGTCGCGCGGATCGGCGGGGTCGATCAGCGCCGCCATGGCGGGCGACACCGCGACCGCGTAGCGGGCCGCCACGGGTTCGAGCTCTGCTGCGGCGCCGGGCGCGAGGAGGCCCGCAGCTTCGAGCTCGGCCGGGCCGCGCAGGGTGCGGGCCGGCCCGTCGGCGAAACGCCTCACGACCCCGCCACCGGCAGCCACATCACCTGCTCGATCGATGGCGCCCCGGCCGCCAGCATGACGAGCCGGTCGAAGCCGAGCGCGATGCCGCTCGCCTCCGGCATGGCGCCGAGCGCGTCGAGGAAGTCCTCGTCGACCGGGTAGGCGTGTCGCCCTCGGGCCTCGCGTCCCGCCATGGCGGCCGCGAAGCGGCGGCGCTGCTCGGCCGCGTCCGTCAGCTCGCCGAAGCCGTTGGCGAGCTCCACCCCGCAGCAGTAGAGCTCGAAGCGCTCCGCCGCGCGGGAATCGTCCGCGCAGGGCCGGGCCAGCGCCGCCTCGGGCGCGGGATAGCGGTCGAGCAGGGTCGGGCGGCCGAGCCCGAGGTAGGGCTCGACGCGCTCACCGAGCACGCGGCTGAACACGTCCGACCAGGTGTCGTCGGGCGCGGTGCGGACGCCGACCGCCTCGGCCCCGGCCGCGAAGGCGTCACGGTCCGGCTCCGGGCCCTCCAGCGTGGCCAGGAGGTCGAGCCCGGCATGGCGCCGGAAGGCTTCGGCGACGCCCACGCGCTCGGGCTCGGCGAAGGGGTCGCAGGTGCGGCCGCGGTGGTACCAGAGGCGCGACCCCGCGGCCTCGGCGGCGGCGCGCAGCAGCGCCGCGGCGTCCTCCATCAGGGCGCCGTAGGGTTCGCCGGCGCGGTACCATTCCAGCATCGTGAACTCGGGATGGTGCGTGCCGCTGCGCTCGCGGTTGCGGAACACCCGCGCCAGGGTGAAGAGCCGCGGCTCGCCGGCCGCGAGCAGCTTCTTCATGGCGAATTCGGGCGAGGTGTGAAGATACATGGGGCGCGGCACGCCGTCGGGCCCCACCAGCTCGGTCGCGAAGGCTTCGAGGTGGGCCTCGTTGCCGGGCGAGCGCTGGAGGATGGGGGTCTCTGCCTCGACGAAGCCGTGGCGGTCGAACCAGCCGCGCAGGGCCGCTGCGATCCGGTTGCGGGCCAGGAGGAAGGGCCGCCGGTCGGCGAAGACGTGGGGCGACCAGGGCGGTGACGGGGGTACATCGGGGGACACGCGGGCGACTCGAGACTCTGGCCAAAGGCACGAAAAACGCTATGTTGCCGGCCGATTGCGACTCCGGGCGGCAGCGTCCCGGACCGCTTAGCATTTTTCGAAGGTCCAACACCCGTGAGAGTCATCGCCAGCTCGGTCCGCCGGGGCAACATCATCGAGAAGGACGGCCAGCTCTACGCCGTGCTCAGCGCCGAGTCCTTCCACCCCGGCAAGGGGACCCCCACCACCCAGATCGACATGCGCCGCATGAGCGACGGCGTGAAGGTGTCGGACCGCTACAAGACCACCGAGCAGGTCGAGCGCGCCCACGTGGAGGACATGAACTTCTCCTATCTGTACCGGGACGCGGACGGCTTCACCTTCATGAATGAGGAGAACTACGAGCAGATCGTGGTGCCCGAGGACGTGCTGGGGACCCAGGCGCAGTACCTCCAGGAGGGCATGAAGGTGCAGCTCTCGATCTTCAACGAGACGGCGGTGGCGGCACAATTGCCGCAGCGCGTGACCTTCGAGGTGATGGAGACCGAGCCCGCCATGAAGGGCCAGACGGCCTCCTCCTCGTACAAGCCCGCGAAGCTGTCGAACGGCGCCCGCGCCATGGTGCCGCCCCACATCCAGCCCGGCACCCGCATCGTCATTCAGACGGAAGACGGGTCCTACGTCGAGCGCGCGAAGGACTGACACGACCCGCGCCGCACGACCGCGGAGGGAGGACCGGCCCGGCCTTCACAGGGGGACATGCGGCGGAGTGGGCGGGATGACGGGAGGATCGGTGCCGATCTCGATATCCGGCTCCCGTCGCGCTCCGTCCATCGCGGCCGCGGTTCTGGCCGCGAGCCTCGCGGCGGCCCCGGCCGCGGCGCAGGGCGCCCCGACCGGCGCCGGCAACCTGCCCGACCTCGGCGGCACGCCGCAGAGTTCCGGCCAGCCGGCCGCCCAGGGGACCGAAGGCCAGGGCAACAGCAGCATCGCGTCCTCCCTCGGCCGCTTCGGCGACCCGGGCGGGGTCCGGGCCGCGCTGGAGAAGCGCGGCGTCACCTACAGCTTCGTGTTCATCGGCGAGGTGCTGGGGAACGCGACGGGCGGGGTGCGCCGGGGCTCCATCGCCGAGGGTCGGCTCGACCTCCAGCTCAACGTCGACCTCGGCAAGGCCATGGGCCTCGACGGCGTGACGCTGCACGCCAACGGCTACGAGATCCTCGGACAGGGCCTGAGCCGCCGCAACCTCGACAACCTGTCGCCCGCCAGCAACATCGAAGCCCTGCCCTCGACCCGCCTCTACGAGGCCTGGGTCGAACAGGTACTGCTCGACGGCAAGGTCGGGATCAAGGCCGGCCAGATCGGCGCCGACACCGAGTTCTTCGTCAGCCAATATGCGACGCTGTTCGTCAACTCGACCTTCGGGTGGCCGAACATCACGAGCTATGACCTGCCGAGCGGCGGGCCGGCCTATCCGCTGGCGACGCCCGGCCTGCGGCTGCGGCTGTCGCCGACCGCGAAATGGACGCTGCTGGCGGGAGTGTTCGACGGCGACCCCTCGGGCACGGCCCGCTCCGGCGGCGACGCCGACCCGCAGGCGCTCGACCCGACCGGCACGAACTTCCGGGTGACGGACCCACCCCTGGGACTCGCGGAAACCGCCCTGACCACCGGCGACAAGGACGGCCCGCTGCTGCCGGGCACGGTCAAGGTCGGCGGCTGGGAGCATTTCGGCCGCTTCGCGCGGGACATCCCGACGGCGGGCGGCCTCACACTCGGCGCGGGGACGGGCCGCCTCAGGGGCAACGACGGGATCTACGGCATCGCCGACCAGACCCTATATCGCGTCCCCGGCACGGAGGACGCGTCGGTGTCGATCTTCGCCCGGCTGTCGGGCTCGCCGGGCGACCGCAACCTCGTGTCCTTCTACGCCGATGCCGGCGTGACCGAGCAGGGCCTCGTGCCGGGGCGGGCGGACGACACGGCCGGCCTGTCCTTCGCCTACACGCAGGTGTCGCCGGCCGCCCGGCGCACCGACCGGGAGGAGAGGGCGGAACTGGGGCTGCCCTATCCGGTGCGATCGAACGAGGTGCTGTTCGAGGCCACTTATCAGGCCCAGGTGGTCCCGGGCTTCACGATCCAGCCGGACGTCCAGTACGTGATCCGACCCGGCGGCCGCATCCCCGACCCGTCGGGGGAGGGCGTCAGGCCGATCCGCGACGAGGCGGTGTTCGGGCTGCGCGCGACCGTGCAGTATTGAATGGATATGGAAGCTGAAATCTGGAAGGCTGAAATAGGACTGGATATGCCCAAACTGGTTTCCAAAGGCCCCCGGCCTTTGGCGGGTTTCAGGGCAGAGCCCTGAAAAGCTTCACCTCGAACATCAGCCCGCAGACCGATCTCCACCCGCCAGGATCTCCGCGGCCCGCGCCAAGGCTTCGGCGATGCGGGCCGGGATCGTCGGGCTGGTGCAGACGATCGTCGGGCTCGGATGCGCCATCTCCAGCGCCGGCAGGCCGGGCCGGAGCGCCGCGATCGCCGGCCGGGCGCGCGCCGCGGTGCGGCCCGCCAGGACTGCGACGGCGAGGCCGGGCAGGAGCGCGAGGAAGCCCGGCAGTTCGGCCAAGCCGGTCGCCACCTCGCCGCCCCGCGGGGCGCGGTTGCGGGCGCCCGCCGCGTGGATGACCTGGGGGACGGCGTTCCAGATCACCGTGTCGGCCCGCGCGATGCCGGCTCGATCGAGGAAGCGCCGGAGGTTGGCGGCCGTGCCGGTCGGGTTGTCGCGGGACACGAAGCGCAGCGGCTCGGTGCCCGGGCCGGGCGTCTCCAGCAGCAGCAGGAGCCGCGCGGCCATGCCGCCGTCCGCGGGATCGACGTCGGGCACCGCGCCGTGGCGCGCGCGCAGG
>CAXTFP010000123.1:0-7972 GCA_964243135.1 uncultured Lichenihabitans sp. | reverse complement strand
CGCCCCGGATTCCCGGAACGATCCACCGCTGCGACGATCGGGCGGACCGAAACGTGCGAACGGCGCGTCGCCTCCAGGGGCGACGCGCCGCATGTGATGTCCGAACGGCGGGAGCCGGCCTCTCAGTGCCGCAGCTTGGCCATTTCGTCCTTGAGGAGCAGCTTCTTGCGCTTCAGCTCGCTCAGCCTGACGGGATCGGTGGCGGGGTAGGTCTTCTCCGCCTCGATCTGCTTGTCGATCGACTGGTGGCGCCGGCTCAATTCAGCGATATGGCCCTGCAAGGACATCCTGAACTCCCTGTTTCGTCGCGGGAAAGACTCCCTCGACGACGGGAGCATGACATGCCCCGGAGCCGGCACAAGCGCGCCGCGGCGGCCGCGGCATCACATCTGCGCGACCCGCCCCCATCCCTCGGTCAGCCGTGGCCGGACAGGCGCTCCACCACGGCCCCGCACTGGCCGAGCTTGTGTTCGAGGTGCTCGAAGCCGCGGTCGAGGTGGTAGACGCGGTTGACCGTGGTTTCGCCCTCGGCCGCCAGCGCCGCGATGACGAGCGACACGGAGGCGCGCAGGTCGGTCGCCATCACGGGCGCGCCCTGGAGCCGCGGCACGCCCTCGACGATCGCCGCGTCGCCGTCGAGCCGGATGCGGGCGCCGAAGCGGCCGAGTTCGGCGACGTGCATGAAGCGGTTCTCGAAGATGGTCTCGGTGATGCGCGACGAGCCCTCGGCCCGCGTCATCAGCGCCATGAACTGCGCCTGGAGGTCGGTCGGGAACCCTGGGAAGGGCGCGGTCGAGATGTCGACCGGGGCGATGGCGCCCCCGTCGCGCCGCACGCGCAGCCCCTCGGACGAGGACGTCAGGGTGGCGCCCGCGCGCTCCAGCGCGTCCACCGCGCCCGTCAGCAGG
This sequence comes from uncultured Lichenihabitans sp., assembly GCA_964243135.1. Taxonomy (GTDB): domain Bacteria; phylum Pseudomonadota; class Alphaproteobacteria; order Rhizobiales; family Beijerinckiaceae; genus Lichenihabitans. The sequence goes on along the minus strand of CAXTFP010000123.1, from coordinate 7,064 downwards.
TCGGCCCGCGCGCCCTCCAGCATCACGTCCCCGCCCGTCATGGCGGCCGCCATGGCGTAGGTGCCGGCCTCGATGCGGTCGGGCAGCACGGCGTGGCGGGCGCCGTGGAGCCGGCCCACGCCCTCGATCTCGATGCGCTCCGTGCCGGCGCCCGCGACCCGCGCGCCCATCTTGTTCAGGCAATCGGCGAGGTCCACCACCTCGGGCTCCCGCGCGGCGTTGAGCACCGTCGTGCGCCCCTGCGCCAGCACGGCCGCCATCAGGGCCGTATGGGTGCCGCCGACCGTGACCTTGGGGAAGCTGATCTCGGCGCCCCTGAGCCCGCGGGGCGCGCGGGCGATGGCGTAGCCGTTCTCGATCGCGATGGCGGCGCCGAGACGCTCCAGCACCATGAGCAGGAGATCGACGGGCCGCGTGCCGATGGCGCAGCCGCCGGGCAGCGACACCTTGCACTCCCCCATGCGGGCGAGCAGCGGCGCGATCACCCAGAAGCTCGCCCGCATGCGGGACACGAGGTCGTAGGGGGCCGTGGTGTCGACGATGTGCTCGGCCCTGAGGTCCACGGTCTGGCCCGACACGACCTCCTCGCCGGGGCGCTTGCCCTTGAGCGTGTAGTCGACCCCGTGGTTGCCGAGGATGCGGACCAAGAGGTTGACGTCGGCCAGCCGCGGCACGTTCTCCAGCGTCAGCGTCTCGTCCGTGAGCAGGCTCGCGATCATCAGCGGCAGCGCCGCGTTCTTGGCGCCCGAGATGCGGATGATGCCGTTGAGCTTTCGCCCGCCGACCACGCGGATGCGGTCCATGTGTCCTCGCTGGTGGTGATGCCGCGGGGGCCGCGGCCGAAGGATGGGTGTGCCCTCAGTCCCGGGCGGGGGGAGGAGCCTCGGCCGCCGCGCGGCCGCGGATCTGGGCCTTGCGGCGCTTCAGGTTGGCCCGCAGCGCCTCGGCGCGCCGGTCGAGCTTGGCCCGCACGCGGGCGCCGGTGGCCTCGCGATGCCCCGCTTCCCCGTCCGGGGAGGCTCCGCCTTGAGGCTCGTCGGTCGGGTCCATGGGCGTCCTCGGGCCGCGGGCGCCGGGCGCCCGCCGACCGTCGTATTCCCTTCACGGATGGGGGGCAAGGCGCCGCACCGGGGCGGCCCGGCGGGTGGGCGTCACAGCTTGCGGAGCGCGACCCGCTCGATCTCGTGGCTCGCGCCCTTGCGCAGGATCAGGCCGGCGCGGGCCCGGGTCGGCCGCACGTTCTCGACGAGGTTGCGCAGGTTGATGCGCGTCCAGATCCCGCGGGCGATGGTTTCGGCCTCGTCGGCCCCGATGTCGGCGTAGCGGCGGAAATAGGACAGCGGGTCGCGGAACGCCGTCTCGCGCAGGCTCATGAAGCGCGACACGTACCATTCTTCCAGCAGAGCCTCGTCGGCGTCGAGGTAGACCGAGAAGTCGAAAAAGTCCGACACGAAGGGGATGTCGCGCCCGTCGCGCGCCGGCCGGTTGGGCATCAGCACGTTGAGTCCCTCGACGATCAGGATGTCGGGCCGGTCCACGAGCACATGCTCGTCGGGCAGCACGTCGTAGGTGAGGTGAGAATAGACGGGGGCCGCGACGTTGCGCACCCCCGCCTTCACGTCCGACAGGAAGCGGATCAGCGCCGAGCCGTTGAAGGATTCGGGGAAGCCCTTGCGCTCCATGAGCCCCATCTCGACCAGCGCCCGGTTGGGGTGGAGGAAGCCGTCCGTGGTGACGAGCTCGACCTTGGGGGTGTTGGGCCAGCGCGACATCAGCGCCTTCAGCACGCGCGCCGTGGTGGACTTGCCCACCGCCACCGAGCCCGCCACGCCGATGATGTAGGGCACCTTGCCGTCCTCGGCGCCGAGGAAGCGCTGCGTCGCCTTGAACAGCCCCTGCGTGGCCGCGACGTAGAGGGCGAGCAGCCGCGACAGCGGCAGGTAGATGGCCACGACCTCGTCGATCGAGGTCGGGTCGTTGGTGGCGCGCAGCTTGCGCAGATCGTCGACCGTGAGGGTCAGGGGCGTGTCGGCCCGCAGCGCCGCCCAGCCCTCGCGCGTGAAGTGATGGTAGGGCGAGCCGGCGAGCCCCGCCTCGGGGAAACCTTCGTCGCGGGGCGGGGCCGGGGCGGTGATGTCGAGCATCGAAGGCTCAGAGCCTGTTCGACGGCTGCGATGGGGCTGCGCTGCAGCCGATTTTCAGACGCCCGGCAGGAGCCGCGCGACGAGCGTAGCGGAGGCTACGGTCGAGCGCGGCGACGAACCGGGCGCCGAAAAGCGGCGCAGCCCTGCGGGTCGGGCGGCAAAGGCTGCCTGATGCGTCGGAGGCCTCGCCGATAGCATGGGCTATCGGCATCGCCCCCCTCCTGTCATTCGGCACTTTGCCACCCAACGCAGCCTCCATCCCAGCCGTCGAACAGGCTCTCAGGTTTGAGATGGCCGCGAGGCTTTCTCCTCGAGCCCCGACTGGCGGGTGCGCCGGCCCAGTTCCGCGACCACCTGGTCCAGGGACAGGTTCGAGGCGTGGAGCAGCACGAGGAGATGGTAGATCACATCGGCGGCTTCGGAAAGCAGGGCGGGCTTGTCCTTCTGCGCCGCGGCGATCACGGCCTCCACGGCCTCCTCGCCGAACTTCTTGGCGATGCGCCCGATGCCGGCGTCGAGCAGGGTGCGGGTGTAGGACCGGTCCGCCATGGCGCCCCCCCGCTCGCCGATGAGGCGCTCGAGGTCGCCGAGGGTGAAGGGGCGATCCCCTCCGGCGGCGGGCGCGACGGCCGAACTCATGGGTCGAGCCTCACGGCGAGGCCGGCGTCCGCCATGTGCCGCTTGGCCTCACCGATCGTGTGCTGGCCGAAGTGGAAGACCGAGGCCGCCAGAACCGCGCTGGCGCCGCCGTCGCGCACGCCCTCGACCAGGTGGTCGAGCGTGCCGACCCCGCCCGAGGCGATCACCGGCACGCTCACGGCGTCCGACACCGCGCGGGTGAGGGCGAGGTCGAAGCCTGCACGCGTGCCGTCCCGGTCCATGGAGGTGAGCAGGATCTCGCCGGCGCCGCGCCGGGCCACGTCGCGCGCGTAATCGACGGCGTCGATGCCCGTGGGGCGGCGCCCGCCGTGGGTGAAGACTTCCCAGCGCGGCGCGTCCCCGTCGCCCGACACGCGCTTGGCGTCGACCGCCACGACGATGCACTGGCTGCCGAACTTCTCGGCCGCGGCCGACACGAAGTCGCGGTCCGCCACCGCGGCCGACATGATGGAGGCCTTGTCGGCCCCGGCGAGCAGCAGGGTGCGGATGTCCGCGACCGTGCGGACGCCGCCCCCCACCGTGAGGGGCATGAAGCAGGCCTCGGCGGTGCGGCGCACGACGTCGAGCAGGATGCCGCGGTCCTCGTGGGATGCCGTGATGTCGAGGAAGCACAGCTCGTCGGCGCCCGCCGCGTCGTAGGCCAGGGCGCATTCGACCGGGTCGCCGGCGTCGCGCAGCGCCACGAAGTTCACGCCCTTGACGACGCGGCCGTCCTTGACGTCGAGGCAGGGGATGACCCGAGATTTCAGCATGGTCAGGCTTCGACCTGGACGGGGCCGGGGGCGTTCAAGAATCTATAGACCGATTCCGGGATGCGTCCGCCCTTGTGATCCGGCTCGACCTCCGTGAGGATGTAGACGAGGCCCGGCATCGAAACATTGATCCTGGAGGCCAGCTCCTTAGCCCCAAGCTCGGACGCCAAGCACATCGTATTGCCGAAGAAGGCATGCCAGTTGATGACGTCGGGAATGCGATCTATCGTGTCCCTGACGTCTTCGCGTCGCGCATCGATGGGGTTGAAAACGAGAAGATAAGCTTTCATCTCTTCTTCTCCGGTGGAGGGAGATGCCCCGAAGTGTCGTCGATCAAGGGAGTGTCGCTCGTCGCAGGAGGCAGTTGTTTGCGCTCCGTGATCTTGAGTTCCAACTGTCGCAGGACGAATTCCTCAGATTGCAGGCGCTCCGGCTCCCGGAACAGCGTCGCGAAATAGGCCACGAACGTCAGAAAAATGGAACCGCCGGCCAAGCCGATCAAGGTCAACTGGATGACCGGATTGGGGATCAGGACCGCCGAGCCGAAGATGAGCGGCAGAGACAGCCCGAGAACCCACAGCAGGGGATTGAGCGCCGTCCGTGTCCTGATCGTCTCGATCCGCGACAGGCCCGTCCTGACGATGTCTCCGATCGTCAAAGAGCCCCCTCCCGCGCGGCGCGCATCATCGCCAGCGCGGCCGCGGGGTCGAGGCGCCCGTCGTAGAGGGCGCGGCCGGTGACGGCGCCGGCCAGCATGGCGCAGTCGGGCGCGAGCAGCCGCGACACGTCGTCGAGCGAGGCGAGCCCGCCCGAAGCGATCACCGGCAGGTGCACGGCCTCGGCGAGCGCGATCGTGCCGTCGAGGTTCAGCCCCTTCATGGCGCCGTCGCGCCCGATGTCCGTCATGACGATGGCCGCGACCCCGGCGTCCTCGAAGCGCCGGCCGAGGTCGACGGCCGTCACGTTCACGGTCTTGGCCCAGCCCTCGACCGCCACGTGGCCGTCGCGCGCGTCGATGCCGACCGCGACCTGGCCGGGGAACAGCCGGGCGGCCTCGCGGACGAAGTCGGGGTCGCGCACGGCGGCCGTGCCGAGAATCACCCGCCGCACGCCCCGCCGGAGCCACATGTCGACCGTGCGGATGTCGCGGATGCCGCCGCCGAGCTGCACCGGCAGGGTGACGCGGGCGAGGATGCCCTCCACGGCCTCGGCGTTGCGGGGCTTGCCGGCGAAGGCGCCGTCGAGGTCGACGAGGTGGAGGTATTCGAAGCCCTGGCGCTCGAAGAGCTCGGCCTGGGCTGCGGGATCGGGGTTGAACACGGTGGCCGACCCCATCTCGCCGTGGACGAGGCGGACGCATTCGCCGTCCTTGAGGTCGATCGCGGGGAAGAGGATCAAGGCTGCCACCGGAGAAAGTTGCTGATGAGGCTGAGGCCGAGCGCCTGGCTCTTCTCGGGGTGGAACTGGGTGCCGGCCATGTTGTCCCGCGCCACGATGGCCGTGACCGGCCCGCCGTAGTCCGTCACGGCCAGGACGTCGCTGTCGGCCTGAGGCTTGAAGGCGTAGCTGTGGACGAAATAGGCGTGGAGCCCGTGCTCCCCGGTGGGGATGCCGTCGAGCAGGGGGTGGATGGAGCGGGCCCGCAGGGTGTTCCAGCCCATGTGGGGGATCTTCAGCGCGGGGTCGCCCGGCGCGATCGCGGCCACGTCGCCGGGGATCCAATCGAGCCCGTGGGCCGTCTCGTGTTCGAGGCCGCGCGTCGCCATGAGCTGCATGCCGACGCAGATGCCGAGGAACGGCCGGCCCCCGTGCACCACGGCCTCCGTCATGGCGCCGACGAGGCCCGGCACGGCGTCGAGGCCGCGGCGGCAGTCCGCGAAGGCGCCGACGCCGGGCAGCACGAGGCGGTCGGCCGCCCGCACCCGGTCGGGGTCCGACGTCACCTCGACCGACGCGTCGACCTCGGCCTCGTGGGCCGCGCGCTCGAAGGCCTTGGCCGCGGAGGCGAGGTTGCCCGATCCGTAGTCGACGATCACGGTCCGCATGCGGGCACCGCGGCTCACGCCCGGCCCCCCGTCGGCCGTCGCCCCGCCCCCGGCCCCGGCCCCGCGGGCTGGGGGAAGAGGCCGATCACGGCCGGCGGGCCAGGGGTCCGGCCGCTCCCGGCGGCGGGCGGCAGGACGGTGGGGACCGCGGCGCCGGAGAAGAACAGCCGCTCGCCCGCGTCGCGCGTGACGCCGCTGAACAGCGCCGCGGGGATGAAGCCCGCGCGCCCGAGCGCCCGGCGCCGCGCTTCCGCAGCTTCCAGCCCCGTCAGCACCGCCAGCACGAGGTAGAGCCCCAGCCGCGGCAGGGCCGGCAACCCGAAGGCGACCGCGAGGCCGAACAGCACGGCACCCGCGACCACCCAGGCGAGGGTCGCGCGCCACAGGCCGCGGTAGAGCAGGGCCAGGGGACCGAGCAGGAAGGACGGCCAGTCGAACCCTTCGCGCACGAAGACTGTGCGCTCCGCCCGCGCGGCCTCGTCGGCGACTCCGGTCGGCACGTAGACCGTGAAGGTGGACATGGCTTCCTCGCCCCGCTGGGGTCCCGCACCGGGGACGCTCCGTTGCCGCCCCTTGTCCTGCAAGCCGCGGGCCGCGGCAAGCCCGCGCCGGGGGTCGGCCCAACGGTGCGGATGCGTGGGAGGCGGACGGCATGCCGCGCGAGCGATCTTGGATTGCCGAGCAAGAAGCGGAATGCCCGCCATCGGCGGTGGGCCGTAAGCACGGAGCGACCACAAGGGGTATCTGCGATGCAGCCGAACGTGAACCACGCCATGTCCGCAGCCGAGTGGGCGATGCTGCTCGCCCTCTCCGTGCTCTGGGGCGGATCGTTCTTCTTCACGGGCGTGGCGCTCTCGGCCCTGCCGCCCTCCACTCTCGTTCTCCTGCGCGTCGGGCTCGCGGCCCTGATCCTCAATCTCGTGCTGCCGCTCGCGGGATCGAGCCTGCCGCGCGACCGCGATGTCTGGACAGCCTTTTTCAGCATGGGGCTCTTGAACAACGTCGTGCCCTTCTGCCTCATCGTCTGGGGCCAGAGCCATATCTCCTCGGGACTCGCCGCCATCCTGAACGCCACGACGCCGCTCTTCACCGTCGTCGTCGCCCACCTGCTCACCACCGACGAGCGCATGACCGGCAACCGGCTCGCGGGCGTGCTCGTCGGCCTCGCGGGCGTCGTTGCGATGGTCGGGCCCGCCGCCCTCGCGGGTGTCGGGGCTGATCTGCTCGCGCAGGTCGCGGTGCTCGGCGCGGCACTGTCCTACGCGCTGGCGGGCGTGTTCGGGCGGCGGTTCAAGCAGATGGGCGTGCCGCCGCTCGCCACTGCGGCGGGGCAGGTCACGGCATCCACGCTGCTGCTCTTGCCGATCGCGCTCGCGACGGATCGACCCTGGACGCTGCCGCTGCCGGGCGTGCCCGTGTGGGGCGCCGTGGTCGGCATCGCGGCGCTCTCGACGGCGCTCGCC
>CAXTFP010000122.1:0-7981 GCA_964243135.1 uncultured Lichenihabitans sp. | reverse complement strand
GGGCCGCCCTGCGCGGCCCGGCGGAGCCGGCCCGGTGAGCGGGCGGCGCGTCCGCTCGACCCTGTCGGGCTCGGCCGCCGAGCGGCTGGGGATCGTGCTGGCCGGCCTCGCGGCGCTGTGGCTCGCGGTGCTCTGGGCGGTCGCGATCCCGTGAGCGCCGCCGGGCAGCGCGGCATCACGGTGAGCCGGCTCACCGTGGCGTATGACCGTCACGCGGCCGTGCAGGACGTCGACGGCCGCTTCGAGCCCGGCAGCCTCACGGCCGTGGTGGGCCCCAACGGCGCCGGCAAGTCGACCCTGATCAAGAGCCTCGTCGGCATCCTCCATCCCGCCTCGGGCCGCATCGCGCGCGATGGGCTCGGGGTCCGCGACGTCGCCTACCTGCCGCAGGCCGCCGAGGTCGATCGCTCCTTCCCCATCACCGTGGCCGACACCGTGGCGCTCGGCGCCTGGAGCCGCATCGGCGTGCTGCGCGGCTCCACGGCCGACACCCGCCGCGCCACCGCCGAGGCGCTCTCGGCCGTGGGGCTGGAGGGCTTCGACGCGCGGAGCATCGGCTCGCTTTCGGCCGGCCAGTTCCAGCGCGTGCTCTTCGCCCGGCTGCTGCTCCAGGACGCGCCCGTGATCGTGCTCGACGAGCCCTTCACGGCCATCGACGCCCGCACCACGCGCGACCTGCTCGACCTCGTGCGCCGCTGGCACGGCGAGTGCCGCACCGTGATCGCCGTGCTGCACGACGTCGACCAGGTCAGGGCGCATTTTCCCCGAGCCCTGCTGCTGGCGCGGCGCCAGATCGCCTGGGGACCCACCGCGGAGGCGCTGAGCGCGGCCAACCTGCTGCGCGCCCGCGCCATGGCGGAGCGCTGGGAGGAGAGGCCCGCCGCCGGCCCGGGGGCGGCCGCGTGACCCTCGCCGACCTCGTCCTGTCGCCCTTCGTCGACTACGGCTTCATGCGCCGGGCGCTGGTCGCCTGCCTGGCGCTCGGCATCGGCTCGGGTCCCGTCGGCGTGCTGCTGATGCTGCGCCGCATGAGCCTCGTCGGCGACGCCATGAGCCACGCCATCCTGCCCGGCGCCGCCGTGGGCTTCCTCTCCGCCGGCCTGTCGCTGCCCGCCATGGGCCTCGGCGGGCTCGTGGCCCGGCCCGCCGTGGCGCCGCTGTCGGGCGTCGTCAGCCGCACGACCGTGCTGCGCGAGGACGCCAGCTTCGCGAGCTTCTACCTCGCCTCGCTGGCGAGCGGCGTGCTGATCGTGTCGATGCGGGGCTCCAACGTCGACCTCCTGCACGTCCTGTTCGGCACCATCCTGGCCATCGACGAGACCGCGCTGGTGCTGATCGCGGCCATCGCCTCGGCCACGGCGATCGTGCTGGCCCTCGTCTACCGGCCGCTGCTCGTCGAGTGTTTCGACCCCGGCTTCCTGCGGGCCGTCGGCGGCCGGGGCTCGCTCTACCACCTCCTGTTCCTGTTCCTGGTGGTGGCGAACCTCGTGGCGGGCTTCCAGGCGCTGGGCACGTGGATGGCGGTCGGGCTGATGATGCTGCCGGCCGCGGTGGCGCGGCTCTGGGCCACGACGCTGCCCGCCATGATGGCGGTGGCGGCCGCGGTGGCGTCGCTGTCCGGCCTGATCGGGCTCGTGGCGTCCTTCCACCTCGATCTCGCGTCCGGCCCGGCCATCATCCTCACGGCGAGCCTCTTCTACTTCGCCTCGATCCTGTTCGGGCGCGGCGGGCTCGTCCGCAGGTTCAACCCCGGCCCGCGCCCCGCGGGCCAGCATCGAGGAGCGTAGAATGAAGTCCCGTCACCTCATCGCCGGTGCCGCCCTGTCGGCCGCAGCACTCGCGGGCGGCGCCGCGCAGGCCAGGACGGTCGAGGCCGTCGCCTCCTTCACCGTGCTGGCCGACATGGTCCAGCAGGTCGGCGGCGAGCACGTCCACGTGACGAGCCTTGTGCCGCCGAACGGCGACCCCCACGGATACGAGTCCACCCCGGACGACGCGCGCAAGCTGAAGGGGGCCGACCTCGTCTTCACCAGCGGCCTCGGCCTCGAAGGCTGGTTCGCGCGGCTGACGGAGGCTTCGGGCTACGCGGGGTCGCCGGTGGTGGCGTCGAGCGGCATCAAGACCCGCAGGATGGAGGAGCAGGGCAAGACCATCACGGACCCGCACGCCTGGAACTCCATCCCCAACGCCGAGGTCTACGTCGGCAACATCGAGCGCGCGCTCGCCGAGGCCGATCCCGAGGACGCGGCGGCCTTCCACCGGAACGCCGAGAGCTACGACGCCAAGCTGAAGGCGCTCGACGCCTACGCGCATGCGGAGGTCGACGGCGTGCCGGAGGGCGAGCGCAAGGTGCTGACCACCCACGACGCGCTGAGCTATTTCGGCGAGGCCTACGGGGTGAAGTTCCTGTCGCCCCTCGGCTTCTCGACCGAGAACGAGCCCTCGGCCGCCCAGGTCGCGGGCGTGATCAGGCAGATCAAGGCCGAACACGTCCACACCTACTTCTTCGAGAACTCGAACGATCCCCGGCTCGTGAAGCAGATCGGCGACGCCACCGGGGCGCAGCCGGGCGGCGAACTCTACGTCGAGGCCCTGTCGCCCCCGGGCGGGCCCGCCCCGACCTACGCGGACATGTTCAAATACAACGTCGACAGGCTGGTGGCCGGCATGAAGGGCACGCCGAAGACCTGACCCACGCCCCTCACGGCTTCGGGAAGCGCGACCGCCGCGTCGACAGCATCGTGACGTTGCTGATGGTCCGGGGCTGGGCCGCCATGGCGTTGCGGCGGCGGATGATGGCGGCGTTGAGCTCGCCGCCGTACACGAAGATGCTGGCCAGGGCGTAGAGGAACAGCAGCGCGATCATCACGGACGCCAGGCCCCCGTAGGTCGTCACGTAGTTGCGGGCATATTCGGACAGGTAGGCCCCGAACGCCATGCTGAACACGAGCGACAGCACGACGGTCAGCACGATGCCGGGCGCGATCTGCCCGAAGGTGCGGCGCTCCGCCGGCAGCCACTTGTGGGCGATGATCAGCGCCAGGATGAGGATGACCGAGACGAGGCCGTAGCGCGCCAGCGTCACCAGCCGCCCGAGCTTGTCCAGTTCGGGCGCCAGCGCCACCGCCGCGCCCCAGATCAGCGGCGCCAGCACCACCAGGAAGGCCAGGGCCAGCAGCGCCACGGCCCCCACCAGCACGTAGGCGATGGATTCCAGCCGTAGCAGCCACCAGGTGCGGCGCTCCCGCACCCCGTAGGCGCGGTTGAGCCCGACGCGGAACGCTTCGACCCCGCTCGACGAGAAGTAGATCGCCAGCAGCGCGCCCAGGGTGAGCAGCCCGCCGTGCGCGGTGGTCAGCACGGCGTGGATCTCGCCCGCGATCGGGGCCGCCACCTGGCGCGGCCACACGTCGAAGAGCAGGTTGGCGGCGTTCTCGCTGAGCTCGGCCGAGCCGAAGAAGCCCGCCAGCGCGGTCACGAAGATCAGGAACGGGAACATCGACGTGAGCGTCGACATGGCGAGATGGCTGGCGATGGCCCAGCCGTCGTCCTCGGCGAGGCGCCAGTAGGCGTCCATCACGACCTCGAACACGACCTTGACCCGCCTCATGGCCGTCCGTCTCCCTCCCGGGCGCGCGTCGCCGCGTCCCTCCCGCATCAGATCGCCCGTCATGCGGCCCCGTCCAGCTCCTTTTCACGCCTCGCGCGCATCGGCCGCGTCGGGATTTCCGCGGGGGCGCTCAGGTCGCGGTCTCGATGAGGCGGCGCGCGGCGGCGCGCGCCTCCTCGGTGATGGTGGCGCCCGCCAGCATGCGGGCGATCTCCTCGCGGCGCGACTCGTCCTCCAGCGCCGTGACGCGCGTGGCCACGCGCCCCTCGCCCCGCAGCGCACTCTTCGAGATGCGCAGGTGGCTCGCCGAGCGCGCCGCCACCTGGGGGGCATGCGTCACGGCCAGCACCTGGATCTTGCCCGACAGCCGCGCCAGCCGCGAGCCAATGGCGTCCGCCACGGCCCCGCCGACTCCCGTGTCGATCTCGGCGGAGACCAGGGCCGGGGCCGAGCCGCGGTCGGCCAGCGACACCTTGAGGGCCAGCATGAAGCGCGCGAGTTCGCCGCCCGACGCCACCTTGGTGAGGGGTCCAGGGCGGGTGCCGGGGTTGGTCGACACCCAGAACTCGACCCGGTCGATGCCGTCGGGCCCCGCCGCGGCCGGATCGGAGTCGATCTGGGTCGAGAAGCGGGCGCGCTCCAGCTTCAGGGGGCCAAGCTCGCGGTTGACCGCCGCGTCGAGCTTGGCCGAAGCCGTGATGCGGGCCTTGGACAGGTCGTCGGCCGCGCGGCGATAGGCGTCGCGGGCCGCCTCGACGGCCTTGGCCAGCGCCAGGATGCGCGTCTCGCCGGCGTCGAGCGCCTCGATGTCGCGCGTGAAGCGCTCCAGCAGGTCGGGCAGGGCGTCGACCGCGACGGCGTGCTTGCGGGCGGCCGCGCGCAGGGCGAAGAGCCGTTCCTCGACGGCTTCGAGCTCCCGCGGGTCGAAGTCGGCCGCCTGCAGCGCCTCCTCGAAGGCCGCGGTGGCGCCGTCGAGCGCCAGCAGCACGGCGTCGAGGGCGCGCAGGCAGGGGTCGATCAGTTCCGGCGCCTGCCCGGCGCGGCGCTCCAGCCGGCGCAGCAGGGCCGAGAAGGTTGAGGAGGGAGAGCCTTCGCCGCCGACGCATTCGTAGGCGTCGCGCAGGTCGCCCGACACCTTCTCGGACTGCTGCATGACCGTGCGGCGCTCGCCGAGCTTCTCCTCCTCGCCCGCGACGGGCTTCAGCTTGCCGAGCTCCTCGTGGACGTGGTGCAGGTAGTCGGCGTCGGCCCGCGCCTTGGCGATGCGGGCGCTCTCCTCCTCCAGCAGGCGCTCGGCCGCCTTGCGGGCCGCGAAGGCGGCCCGGACCTTGGCGAGCCTCGCGTCGAGCCCGCCATAGGCGTCGAGCAGGGCGCGGTGGGCCGCGGGGTCGACGAGGGCGCGGTCGTCGTGCTGGCCGTGGATCTCGACCAGGCGGCGGCTGACGTCGCGCAGCGTCTGGGCGCTGATCGGCGCGTCGTTGAGGAAGGCGCGGGTGCGGCCGTCGGGCAGTTGCAGGCGGCGCAGGATCAGCGTGCCGTCGGGGTCCTGGTCCTGGGCGCGGACGACGTCCCAGGCCGGATGGTCGGCCGCGAGGTCGAACACGGCCGTCACCTGGCCCTGCTTCTCGCCCTGGCGCACCAGGGACCCGTCGCCGCGGCCGCCGAGCGCCAGCGCCAGCGAGTCGAGCAGGATGGACTTGCCGGCGCCGGTCTCGCCGGTCAGCACCGTCAGCCCGGTGCCGAACTGGAGGTCCAGCCGGTCGATCAGGACGATGTCGCGGATGTTAAGCTGGGCGAGCATGGACGACGCCCATCAGGTCGGCACGGGGACGGCTCGATGTATCACGAAAGCCAAGATGGGTCGCGGGACCGCGGATGGGATGCGGCCGATCGGTCCTAGCTCAAACCCAGCTTGTGATAGGCCCGATAGATCCACGACCCCTGATCCTCGTTGGGCTCGAGCCCGTCGGCCTGGAGCTTGGCGAAGGCATCCTTGTACCAGGGGCTGTCGGGGAAATTGTGGCCGAGCACGGCCGCGGCCGTCTGCGCCTCGTTGTTGATGCCCAGCGCGAGGTACGATTCCGTCAGGCGCTCCAGCGCTTCCTCGGTGTGGCGGGTCGTCTGATATTTCGACAGCACCTCGCGGAAACGGTTGATGGCGGCCGTGTAGTTGCGGCGGTTGAGGTAGAACCGCCCGGTCGACATCTCCTTGCCGGCCAACTGGTCGCGGGTGACCTGGATTTTGAACTTGGCGTCGTCCGCATACTCGGACGTCGGGTATTTGGCGACGATCTGCTGGAACAGGTCGAGCGCCTTGGCCGAGTTCTCCTGGTCGCGCGAAACGTCCGGGATCTGCTGGTAGTAGGACATGGCCTGAAGATACAGCGAATAGGGCACGTCGGGCGCGTTGGGATAGAGCTGGGTGAAGCGCTTGCCCGTGGTGATGGCCGTGTCGTAGTCGCCCGCCTGATAGTTGGCGTAGGTCTGCATCATCAGACCCTTCCGCGACCATTCCGAGAACGGGTACTGCTTGTCGAGCTCGCTGAACTTCTTGGCCGCGCCGGCACCGTCCTTCTTCTGGAGACGGGCCAAGCCCTGGTCGTAGATGTCGTTGGCCGGCGTCTCGGCCAGGATCTTGGTCTCGTATTTCTCGCCCGAGCCGAAGGGATTGATGGAATCCAGCGTCGAGCATCCGGCGAGGGGAATGGCCAGCAGGGCCGCCAGCGGCGCCGTTCGGAAGACCATTCGGAACCGGTCAGACACCATCGGGAGGGCTCGATCTGCTGGGTGGACGGGGCGGACCCGAGACCCCGAGGGCACGATCCGCGACGATCAGGCGATAGAACGGGCCGGGGGTCGGATTAAGGCCCGGTTCCGAGCTTCGGCGCCGCCGCGATCATATTTCAGAACCGTTGCCGGGATGCAACGGTCGGCCCCGCACCCGGCCGGCCTCCTCCACCGCGCCTCGCACGGTCCCTCCTGCGCGAGGCGGAGGAGATGCCCGCCCCGAAGCCTGGGATCAGTTGGTCTCGGCCGCGAAGGCCGGGAGGGGCGCGAAGCCGCCGAAGTCAGCGAAGCTCGACCCGACCTGCACCGGGGCCTCGACGAAGCTGTAGGCCGAGCGGTCGGCGAACAGGGCCTGGAGCACCAGGAAGTTCATCTTGTGCCCGGGGCAGAAGGCCGAGTAGCGGCCGACGATGGGGGCGCCCGCGAGGGCGAGGTCGCCGACCGCGTCGAGCATCTTGTGCGACACGAACTCGTCGCTCGAGCGCAGACCTTCCGGGTTGATGATGCGGTCGCCGTCGACCGCCACCGAATTGTCGAGCGAGGAGCCGAGCGCGAAGCCGAGCTTCCACAGCCGCTCCACGTCGCGCAGCAGGCCGAAGGTGCGGGCGCGCGACACCTCGCGGCGGAAGGACGTGGGCGTGAGGGCCACGACCTTGCGGTGACGCCCGATCGCCTCGACCGGATAGTCGATCTCGACATCCAGCGTGAAGCCGGACTCCGCGGGGCGGAGCTCGGAGAAGGAGCGGCCGTGCTCGATCCGCACGGTCTTCAGCACCTTGAGGAAGCGGCGCGGCGCCGACTGCACCCAAGTGCGGGCCTTGTCGAGGGCCGCCACGAAGGCCGCCGCCGAGCCGTCCATGATGGGGATCTCGGGGCCGTCGACCTCGACGAGCGCGTTGTCGATGCCGAGGCCGGCGAGCGCGGCCAGGAGGTGTTCGACGGTCGACACGGAGCCGAGCGACACGTCGCCCAGCACGGTGCACAGGTCGGTGGCCGACACGCGCGACCATTTCGCCTCGATGCGGCGGGTGGCGCCGTCGGGCAGGCCGGTGCGGAGGAAGACGATGCCGCTGTCGGGTTCGGCGGGATGGAGGGTCAGCGTGACGGGGGCGTTCGAATGGACGCCATGGCCGGTGAGGACACACCGTCTGCGCAGGGTCGTCTGCTTCGGGAACGTCATGCCACCCAGCTCCACTCCGCCGTCCGGCGCGTCGGCCCCAGCCGTCGGCCGACCTTCCCGCGCCCAGGGCCGCCCGGTTCCCGCCCCGTCCGAGGCTCCCGGCCGGTCCGCCCCGCCCGCATCCCGGTCTCTTCCGGGGCCGCCGGTGGGTCCGTCGAGGGGCAAACTACGCGCATGTTCCTGCCCCGCCAAATCACGCTTTCTTACGTTCTGTTACAAAAGATCCGACACTCTTCAGCAATTTCGAACGGGACGAATATGGAGCGCAATCAACGCCATGAGGCCGCCGCCCGGGTCCGGGCGGCGGCCGTGCCGCGTCATGCCGCGCCGCGCCGGGACCGCCCGATGCGGTCTCCGGCGAGGCCGCCGTCAGTTCGATTGGCGGCGCAGGAAGGCCGGGATCT
>CAXTFP010000121.1:0-8033 GCA_964243135.1 uncultured Lichenihabitans sp. | reverse complement strand
CCACCACGGCGCGAGCCTGATCGACTTCCGCCTGGGGCCGCTCCAGCGCGCCGTCGACGTCTTCGGCTTCCACCTCGCCACGGTCGACCTCCGGCAGTCATCGGACCGGCACGAGGAGACGCTGGCCGAGCTGATGCTCAAGGCCGGCGTCGAGCCGGCCTATGCAAAGCTCGACGAGGAGGCGAAGCGCGCCCTGCTGCTGCGGCTCCTCGGCGAGCCCCGGCCGCTGCGCCTGCCCTTCGAGTCCTATTCCGAGCGGGCCGAGAGCGAGTTCGGCGTCTTCGAGACGGCCCGGCGCCTGCGGGTCGCCTACGGCCACGAGGCCATCCGCCACTACATCATCAGCCACACCGAGACGGTGAGCGACCTCCTCGAGGTGCTGCTGCTGCAGAAGGAGTTCGGGCTGATGCACGGCACCTTCGGGCAGCCCGGCGCCACCGCCGAGCTGATCGTGTCGCCGCTGTTCGAGACCATCGCGGACCTGCGCAACGCCGAGCCCATCATGCGGGCCTTCTACGCGCTGCCCGGCGTCGAGGCCCTGGTGATGGCCTCGGGGGCCGAGCAGGACATCATGCTGGGCTATTCGGACTCCAACAAGGACGGCGGCTTCTTCACTTCGAACTGGGAACTCTACCGCGCCTCGACGCAGCTCGCGCGGCTGTTCGAGGAGCGGCCCGGCGTGACGATGCGCCTGTTCCACGGCCGCGGCGGCACGGTGGGGCGCGGCGGCGGCCCGAGCTACCAGGCGATCCTGGCCCAGCCGCCCGGCACCGTGAAGGGGCAGATCCGCCTGACCGAGCAGGGCGAGATCATCTCGTCGAAATATTCCAACCCGGACATCGGCCGCCGCAACCTCGAGACGCTGGTGGCGGCGAGCCTGGAGGCCACGCTCCTGACCCCGACGGATGCCGCGCCGGAAGGTTTCCTCGACGCGGCCGCGAGCCTGTCGAAGCTCAGCATGGCGGCCTATCGCGCGGTCGTCTACGACACCCCGGGCTTCACGGACTACTTCTTCTCGGCCACGCCCATCGCCGAGATCGCCGACCTCAACATCGGCTCGCGGCCGGCGTCGCGCAAAGCCAACCGGGTGATCGAGGACCTCCGCGCCATCCCCTGGAGCTTCTCCTGGGGCCAGGCGCGGGTCAGCCTGCCGGGCTGGTTCGGCTTCGGCTCCGCCGTGCGCGACTTCCTCGCGGAGTCGGGCGAGGACACCGGCATGGCGCTGCTGCGGCGCATGAACGCCGAGTGGCCCTTCTTCCGCACCGTCCTGTCCAACCTCGACATGGTGCTGGCCAAGGCCGACCCCGCCGTGGCGCGGCGCTACGCCGAGCTCGTGCAGGACCGCGCGCTGGCCGACCGCATCTTCGCGGCCATCGAGGCCGAATGGAAGCTCACCACCGAGGCGCTCGACGGGATCCTGGAGACGGCCGAGCGCCTCGCCGACAACCCGTCGCTGGCGCGCTCCATCGAGCACCGCTTCCCCTACATCACGCCGCTGAACCACCTCCAGGTCGACCTGATCCGCCGTTTCCGCGCCGGGCAGACGGAGGAGAAGGTGCAGCGCGGGATCCTGATCTCCATCAACGGCGTGGCGGCGGGGTTGCGCAACACGGGCTGACGCCGCGGGACCATCTTCAGCGCGTCACGCCCGGCACGTGGGTCGTCATCAGGTCGAAGCCCGCGTGGGTGGCGATCACCGGCAGCAGGCGCTCCAGGGCGTGCAGCATCGTGCCGTCGATCGGCACGGGCTCCTCCGGGTAGTCGTCCCAGCCGAGGCCGAGGTCGAACAGCGGCTTCAGGGCCGCGGGCCGCGCCCAGAACATGCTGCCGATGGGGAAGTCGATGGAGTGCGGGATCTCCATCGTGGGATCCATGCGCCGCGCCAGCGCGCGGGCGACCTCGCGGTCGAGGCTCCAGCCCGTGAGGTTGGGGTCCTCGGGGAAGACGAGGCCGAGCCGGCCCGATGCCGCGAAGCGGTCGAGGATCAGGTCGACCATCGGGAAGGCGTCGCCGATCAGGTGCTGCATCAGGAAGGCGTGCCAGCGCGTGCCGAGGTCGAGGCTGAGCCCGACGCTGGTCAGCGCCAGGCTGCGCTTGCCGTGGATGTGGCCGAAGACGTCGTAGCCCCGCAGCGCGTCGGCGAAGCGCGTCAGCATGGGGCCGATGTCGCGCCCCCGGTTGGAGCAGGCCTCGACCGTGACGCTGCCCCCCGGGTAGCCCGCGAAGCGGGTGCGCAACTCCTGGGCCTTGGGCTCCGAGGTCGTCGAGAGGAAGAGGTCGAGCCGGGCCGCATTGGCCGCGAGGCCGGCCAGCATCTCGCCGGCGAGCTCCGGATAATGGAGGTGGATGTGCAGGGCCGCGCGCAGCGTCCCGCCCCGTCCCCGCTCGCCTGCCTCGGGCGCCACCAGCACCGGGTGGCTCCAGGGACCGGCCGGCTTGCCGGCCCGCACCCAGTGGGCGAGCGGGTTCGGGTACGGGAGGGCATCGAGCGCGGGGTGATGGTCGGCGTAGGTCTGAGGCACGAAGCCGAGCGCCGGGCGCCGGCAATACTGGTTTGCCTCCTGGCCCGAGGCCGCCTTGCGGACGTGGAGGCGGATCGCCTCCTCGCGGGTGAAGTGCTCGTGCGGGTTCTGCCACAGCGCGGCCGAGAAGGTGTCGTCGGCGAGCAGCAGTTCGACATCGCGCCGCTCCTGCGCGGCGATGGCCCTGGCGTCGGCGATCACCGGCTCCAGGCGCTGAAGATAGCGCTCCATCGGGAAGTCGCGGCGGCTGCGCTCGCGCAGCGCGTCGCCGAGGGCGCGGCGCCGCTCGGCCGACCCGGCGAGTTCGGCCAGCGCGGCCCCCGCGGCATCGGCGTCGAGGTAGGGTACGGAGAGCGAGGCCGTGCGGGGGTCGGCGGCGAGCCAGTCGGCGAAACCGTTGGCCTCGGCGAAGCAGACCACGGGGACCCCCACGAGGGCGGCGTCCATGGCGACGTTGGGAAAGGGGTCGAGCCGCGAGGAGATCATCACGGCGTCGGCGGCCGCGTAGGCACCGTCGAGGTCGTCGACCGCGTCGAAGAAGACCATGTCGCGCCCGAGGCCCGAGCGCTTCACCTGATCGGCGAGCCAGTCGCCGTACATGCCCTCAGGATGGGGCTTCGGCACGTGGCCGATCCACACGAAGCGGGCGTGACCGGGCCCGAGCCTGCGGGCCGCCGCCCGGGCGCAGGACACGAACAGGTCCGGCCCCTTGCGCATCGACACCGTGCCGAGGCCCAGCACCACCGGCACGGTGCCGTCGCCCCGCACGGCGCGGAACACGGCGTCTCGCTTGGCGGCCAGCGCCTCGGCGGAGGCCGCCGGAGCCTTGGGATCCGCGGGCACTTCCGAGGCGCCCTGGTGGAAGACGTGGCTGTTGCGCGGGGTGATGCCGGGCCAGCAGTCGAGCGCCGCCCGGTGCTGGGTGGCGGCGTCGAACACCACCTGCCCCGACAGCATCATGCCGCTCTGCATCCGCGCCTCGGCCGCGGGGCCGGCCGGATATTCATGGACCAGGGTCACGGTCGGCACCCCCGCGGCCGCGAGCGCGATCAGCAGGGGCTGGCACTCGATGCTGTTGACGACCGCGAATGCGAGGTCGAAGCACCCAGCGAGGTGCCGGCCGAAGCGCGCCATGGAGAACCAGCTCTGCTGACCCTTGCGGAACGGCCCGACGACGACAAAGGCCTCGTCGACGAAGATGTCGAGCAGGTCGCCCTGGGGGGTCAGGATCGCCACAACGAGGTTGTGGTCGCGGTTGAGCTGGCGGGCGAGGTTCCAGCCCAGGATCGGCGCGCCGGTGCGGCTGGCCTCGTGGCAGGCGAGCAGAACGGTGGGGCGGCCGGGCACGAAGGGTCGGCGGCCGGGCCGGATGTCGGCCTCGGCGTCGAACAGCGTCGCGCGGCCCTCGGCGCGGCCGTAGCGGGCATAATGGATCAGCAGGCCGATGTCCGTGCCGGCCACCTCGCGGTGGAGGTCGGCGTAGACGGCCGGGTCGAAGTGCGGGTTGGGCCGCAGGCCCCGGCGCTCCCCTTCGGCGACGTAGTGCTCGGCGGCCGCGAGGTCGCTGACGGGGCCGAGGCCGGCGAGGGTGCGGTAGGCGGCGGCGTCGAACAGGCCGGTGTCGAGCACCCACAGGCTCTTCGGGTCCTTCACGGTCTCGCCGGGGAGGAGGTGGGCGGCGCCGTGTCCCTGCGCGGGCCGCGCCGACGGGGCGTGCCGGCCGCCTCCGGTCCGGCGGCCTCGCAGCGTCTCGACCACGCCGCGCACGGGGCGCGTCACCCGCCACGACGTCGAGCCCAGCATGGCGCCGATGCGCCCCTGCAAGTCGCGGTTCTCGGCTTCCAGCGCGGCGATCCGCTCGGCGAGGCGCTGGGCTTCCCAGGCCTCCGCGCTGAGGCCCGCCGGGCGTCCGTCGTCGGTGCGGGAATCGTCGGCCATCCGCCTCGTGCCCTCGGGTGTCTGCGACGGGGACGTCAGCCGGCCAGCAGCTTCAGCGCCGCCTCGTGCAGGCGCGGGTCGCCGGCCGCCACGACGGCGCCGCCCCCGGCCGCGTCCTCGCCGGCCCAGGTCGTCACGACGCCGCCGGCGCCCTTCACGATCGGGATCAGGGCGGCGATGTCGTAGGGCTGGAGGCCGCTCTCGACGATGAGGTCGACGTGGCCGGCCGCCAGCATGCAGTAGCTGTAGCAGTCGCCGCCGAAGCGCACGAGCTTTGCGCCCGCGGCCGCGCGCTCGAACCGCGCCCGTTCGCCCGCGTCCATCAGCAGGGGGCTCGTGGTCATCAGTGTGGCATCCGCCAGGGCCGCGCAGGCGCGGCTGCGCAGGTGGTGCACGATCTCGGTGCCGTGCGGGTTGCGGCCCGACCAGGTGGCGCGGGCGTTGTCGCCGAAGAACTTCTCGTGGGTGAAGGGCTGGTGCATCATGCCGTAGACCGGCACGCCGTGGTGCTCCAGCGCCACCAGCGTGCCCCAGGTCGGGAAGCCCGAGATGAAGCTCTTGGTGCCGTCGATCGGGTCCAGCACCCACACGTATTCGGCGTCGGGCTGGTGATCGCCGAACTCTTCGCCGACGATGCCGTGCGCCGGGAAGGTGGACAGGATGCGGTGCCGCATCGCGCTCTCGGCCGCGCGGTCCGCCTCCGTCACGGGGTCGAAGGCCGCGCGCCCGCCCTTGTCCTGGGCCTGCAGCGCCGTGCGGAAGAAGGGCAGGATGGCCTCGCCCGCGACGCTCGCGAGTTCGGCGACGAAGGATTCGAAATCGACGGCCGTCATCGGGGCTCCGCGAAGCTGCCGGGGCGGGCCGGAGGGGCCGACCTTCCGCGAGGCGTCCTCCATAGCACCGGGCCCGGTCGCGCTCCAGGCCGAAGGGATTCGCGTCCTGGTCCGACAAATCTTCCCGGACCCCTTGATTTTGTGCACCGCACATGGCACTCACTGCGGCGCGGCAGCGATCCTGCCGCATGCCCTTCTTGGGCGTTTCCTCCCTTGACTTGGGCCGCTCACGGCGACGTGGGCGGCCTCTTTATGTCCGGGGGCCGACGGAGTAGCTCACTCTGCCGCCATGCGGTCTGGCCCGCCGATCGCCGCCGCGGCCTCCGACACGGCCTCCACGACGGCGTGGAGGTGGCGCGACAGCGCGTCGAAGCCGGGGCCGCGCGCGATGCTGCGCTCGTCCATGTAGAGCCCGCGGTTGATCTCGATCTGCAGCGCGTGGCAGTCCGCGGCCGGGCGGCCGTAATGTTCGGTGATGAAGCCGCCTGCGTAGGGCTTGTTGCGCTCAACGAGGTAGCCGAACCCCCTCAGCGCGCCCTCGGCGACGTCGACGACGCTCCGGTCGCAGCTCGTCCCGTAGCGATCGCCGAGCACGAAGTCGGCCTTGGTCTTCTCGTCGCGCCACGTCGCCGGATCGGCCGTGCCGATGACCGAGGAGGAGGGCATGGAATGGCAATCGATCAGCACCGCCCGCCCGAAGCGCCGGATCGCGCGGTGGAGGAGCCCCTGCAGGGCGGCGTGGTAGGGCTTGTGCAGCTCGTCGATGCGCCGCAGCCCCTCCTCGACGGGCAGGCGCTTGGCATAGATCTCCTGGCTGTCGCCGACCACGCGCGCGATGGTGCCGAGACCGCCCGCGACCCGGACCGAGCGCGTATTGACGTAGGCCGGCAGGCGCCCGTCGAACATGCGGGGGTCGAGCTCGTAGGGTTCGCGGTTGAGGTCGAGGTAGGCGCGGGGGAAATGTGCCCGCAGCAGCGGGACGCCGAGCGACACGGCGGGCTCGAACAGGTCGTCGACGAAGGCGTCCTCCGAACGGCGCAGGCTGGCGGCGTCGAGGCGCGCGCTCCTCAGGAAGTGCGGGGGGTAGTTCCGGCCCGAATGGGGCGAGCTCAGCACCACGGCGCTGGTCAGGGCGGCCGGCTCCAGCACGTCGAAGGGCGGATCGAACTCCGTACCGCCGCCGCCTCCATCGCCCGCACCCGTCCGCGCCATCCGTCGCCCTCGCGCCCCGCGCGGAATAGCCCCGCCCCGTCACTGTGCCCAAGGGCCCCGACCCTGTCCATGCGCGATGGGGTCATCCGGCGTCGCGTCGACGCGGCGTCCCGTGCGGGGCTCCGCCGGTTCACGGGCTTTTCATGCCTGGATGCGACTCTCAAGTCTCGCCCGGCGCGCGGACCCGCCGAAACATCGGGGCGGCGCGGGTTTTTACCGGACGTTAACCACCATATAGCCCTATGGTTAACGCGGACGAGTCGGGCTTCGGGGAATCGAGGAAGGGATGATGGACGCAGACGCCGATCAGGCCACGAAAATCCTGCTGGCCGAGGACGACAACGACATGCGTCGCTTTCTCGTCAAGGCCCTGCAGAACGCGGGATACGCCGTCATCTCCTTCGACAATGGCTTGGCCGCCTACCACCGCCTGCGCGAGGAGCCCTTCGAGCTCCTGCTGACCGACATCGTGATGCCGGAGATGGACGGCATCGAACTGGCACGCCGCGCCACCGAGCTCGACCCCGACATCAAGGTCATGTTCATCACCGGCTTCGCGGCCGTGGCGCTCAACCCGGACAACAATGCCCCACGCGAGGCCAAGATCCTATCGAAGCCCTTCCACCTGAAGGACCTCGTCGGCGAGGTGCAGCGCCTGCTCGCGGCCTGAAAGACCCGGTCAGCTCCGGGCTTCTCGATCCCTGCCCCGGCGCTCCACGAGCGGCCGGGGTTTTCGCATGCCCTCCGGGAGCGACAACCCCCCGCGGTGGCCATCAGGGCCTCAGGGCTCACGGGCGTGATGGCGACACTCTCGCCGCAGCCGCAGGCCGAGGTCTGGTTCGGGTTCTGGAACACGAAGCCGGACGACAGCTTGTCGACCTTGAAGTCCATCTCGGTGCCGAGCAGGAACAGCACCGCCTTGGGATCGATGAGGATCCGCACGCCCTTGTCCTCGACGACCTCGTCGGTGGGCGCGGCCGAACCGGCCATCTCCATCGTGTAGGACATGCCGGCGCAGCCGCCGTTCTTCACCCCGACCCGCAGCCCGAAGGGCGGCGTCGCGGCGTTGTCCATGATCTCCCGCACGCGGCCCGCCGCGGCCTCGGTGAGGGACATCACCTGATAACGTTTCCTGACAGCCATCGTCTTCTCCCATCGGCGAGCGATGCGCGGGGCACTCCCACAATGTAGCGACGAAGGCCGGCGGAAGGAAGGCCGGGCGCCTCACGGGATGCCCACGGGCTCGGGTTCCGGCGCGGGCGCCTCGCCGTCCTCGCCCGTCCGCGCCCGGACCCCGGGCCGCGGGTGCGGGGCCGGCGACCAGGGTCGGTCCTCGCCGACCGCGCGGGCCTCGCTCCGATGCCAGCCGTCGCGATCCCGCCGCAGCGCCACGGCGCCGCTCGCCTGCAACGCGATGCGGTCGAGGACGATCCCGGCCGCGCAGGGCGAAGGCGCGACCAGCGGCGTGACGAGGATCGCGGCCCGGCGGCAGTCCTCGGCGAAGGCGCCCGCCTCCGTCACAAGCGAC